>DATBIJ010000117.1:0-4825 GCA_036557025.1 Thermoanaerobaculia bacterium
CGCATCCGCACGCCCTGGTCGTTCACCTACGGCGCGGCCGCGACCGATGGCAAGGACCTGGGCGGCATCTTCAAGTCCAACGACGGCGGCGCGACGTGGCGCAAGCTCGAGTCCGGCCTGCCGAAGAAGATGGGCAACCTCGGGCTGGACGTCTCCGTCTCGAACCCGCGCATCGTGATGGCGGTGCTGCAGAGCGACGAGGGCGGATCGGGCTCGATCGACGACATCCGCAGCCGTTCGGGCGGAGGCGTGTACCGCTCCGAGGACGGCGGCGAGACCTGGACGAAGGCCTCCCCGCTCAACCCGCGTCCCTTCTACTTCTCGACGATCCGCATCGCGCCGGACGACCCGAGCATCGTCTACGTCCTGGGCTTCACGCTCCACGTCTCGGAGGACGGCGGCAAGAGCTGGCGCGAGGATCTCGCCGGGAAGATCCATCCGGACCTCCACGCCCTGTCGATCGACCCGCGCAACCCGAAGCGTCTCCTGCTGGGCACCGACGGCGGCGGCTATCAGAGCTTCGACCGCGCGAAGAGCTGGGAGCACCTGAACCGCTACGCGGCGGGGCAGTTCTACCGGATCTCGCTCGACGACTCCGTCCCCTACCGGATCTGCGGCGGACTGCAGGACAATCTGAACTGGGTGGGCCCCTCGGAAGTGCGGAGCAAGGAAGGCATCCGCAACTCCGACTGGATCTCGCTGGGCGGCGGCGACGGCTTCTCGTGCGTGTTCGATCCCGACGACCCCAACGTCATCTACACGGAGTCCCAGCGCGGCTACCTGTTCCGGATGGATCTGAGAAGCGGCCTCTCCAAGACGCTGCGTCCCGAGCCGGGCGAGGGGCAGATGGCGTTTCGCTTCCACTGGAACGCGCCGCTGATCGGCAGCGTCCACGATCGCGGCGTCCTCTATCTGGGAGGCAACCGGGTCTTCCGGCTCACCGACCGCGCCGAGCGCTGGCAGTCGATCAGCCCCGATCTCTCGATGCAGGACCCGAAGCGGACCGTCACGGTCGGCAGCGGCGCGGAGGCGTACGGCGTCGTCTACACGCTCGCCGAGTCGCCGCGCAAGAAGGGGCTGCTCTGGGCCGGTACGGACGACGGCAAGGTCTGGGTCACCGAGAACGGCGGCGAGACCTGGACGGATCTGACCGACAAACTGCCGGCGTCGGCGCGCGGTCTCTGGATGGGGCGCATCGAGGCCTCGCCGCACGACGCCGCGACGGCCTACCTCGCCGTCGAGACGCACCGATCGGGCCGCTACGAGGCGATCGCGCTGAAGACATCGGACCTCGGAAAGACCTGGCAGTCGATCGCGGGCGACCTGCCCTCGGGCCAGCCCGTCAAGGTGATCCGCGAGGATCCGAAGCGGGCGGGCCTGCTCTACGCCGGCACGGAGTTCGGTCTCTTCTCTTCGGTCGACGGCGGGCGCGACTGGGTGAAGCTCGGAAGCCTGCCGACCGTGGCGGTGGACGACATCAAGATCCATCCGCGCGACGGAGCCCTCGTCGCGGCGACGCACGGGCGCAGCCTCTACGTCATCGACGATCCGACGCCGCTTCGGGATCTCGGCACGGAGGTCGCGGGCAAGGAGGCCTGGCTGTTCCCGCCGCGCCCCGCGGTGGCCTTCATCCCCCTCGACGGCTTCGCCGACTGGAACGGCAAGGCGGTCTACCGCGGCGAGAACCCGCCGGTCGGCGCGACCCTGTACTTCTGGATCCGTGAGGCGACCGGGGAAGAGGCCAAGATCGAGATCAAGGGTCCGGGGGGCGAGCCGGTCGCCAAGATCACGCAGCCGGCGCTGCCGGGGATCAACCGGGCGGTCTGGAACCTGAAGGCTTCCAAGGACTACCTCAGCGAGTACGGAGGCGAGGGCGCCGATCTGCTCGTGCGGCCCGGAACCTACACCGCCACCCTCACGTACGGTAAGTCGAAGTCCGAGCAGAAGCTCGAGGTGTCGGCCGAAAAGGGCCTGGAAACCCGTTGAGGGGGTCGACCCTGAAAAGAGGACATGACCATGCCGAACTCGAATCGAAACGTCCGGATTTCAGGGTTGACCCCGGTGGCCCTGGCAGTTCTCTTCTTCGTCGCGGCCCTCGCCCCGGCGCAGCCCGCCTCCGCTCCCAACGTCCAGAAGACGGTCCTGGACAACGGCCTGACGGTGCTGACCCTGGAAGACCGCGCGCTGCCGACCATCACGCTGTTTCTCTACTTCAAGGTCGGGTCGCGAAACGAGGTGCCCGGCATCACCGGCATCTCGCACCTCTTCGAGCACATGATGTTCAACGGCTCGGAGAAATTCGCGCCCAAGGTCTTCGACCGCACGATCGAAGCGGGGGGCGGCTACTCGAACGGCTCGACCTGGCCCGACTACACGAACTACTGGGAGGAGTTCTCGCCCGCGGCGCTCGATTCCGTGCTCGAGATGGAAGCGGATCGCATGCGCGCCCTGCGCCTCGACGAGCAGAACCTCGAGCAGGAGCGCGGCATCGTCATCAACGAGCGGCTCTTCCGGATCGACAACGACGTGACGGGCCTGCTCGACGAGCGCATCCGCGCCAACGCCTTCATCGCGAGCACCTATCGCTGGTCCCCGGCGGGATGGATGGAGGATCTCCAGAAGGGCATCCAGCTCGACGACGCGAAGCGCTACTTCAAGACCTACTACGCGCCCAACAACGCCGTGATGGTGCTGGTGGGCGACTTCGAGACCGCGCCGACGCTCGAGAAGGTGCGCCGGCTCTGGGCCGCCGTCCCCTCCGGCGATCCCCCGCGGCCGGTCCTGGATCCCGAGCCCGTCCAGCGCGGCGAGAAGCGCGTGCGCGTCTACAAGGAGGCGCAGTCCCCGTCGGTCTGGGTCGCCTACAAGATCCCGGGCTTCCTCGGCGCGCGCAAGGCCGACCTGCCGGCGCTCGAGGTGCTGGGCGTCCTGCTCTCGCAGGGACGCAGCTCCCCTCTCTACCAGCGGCTCGTGGAACAGAGCCAGCTCGCCACGGGCGTCTTCAACGACACGCCCTCCCACGCGATGACCTCGCTGACGATCTACGGGGCGGAGCTCTCGCCCGGCAAGGACGTCGCCCGCGCGGAGCGCGAGATCGAGGCCGTGCTCCAGAGGGCCCGCGACGGCAAGCTCACCGACGCGGAGCTCTCGCGCGCCAAGAACCAGATCGAGGCGGCGTTCCAGCGCGGATTCGTCGGAAATGCCGGACGCGGCCAGGCGCTGGGCTACTACGAGGCGATCCGGGGCGACTGGAAGGCGATGTACACGGTCCTCGACGCCTATCGCGCGACGACGCTCGCGGACCTGCACCGCGTCGCGAAGACCTATCTCGTTCCCGAGAGCCGGACCGTCGCGATCCTCGTTCCCGAGGAGCCGAAGGACGCCGTCGACTTCTCGGAGGCGGCCAAGCCCCCCGAGGAACCGGCGCCGAAAGGGGGCGCGCGATGAGCGCCGCGGTCCGACGCCTCCGCCGGAGTCACGCCGCCGCGCTCGCGACGCTGCTCCTGATCGCGCCCGCGGCCGTTCTGACCGCCGCGCCGATGAACTTCGGCAAGGTCACGCGCGAGACGCTCTCCAATGGCCTTCCGGTCGTCGTCGTGGAGCGGCACGACGCGGCGCTGGTCGACATGCTGCTCGTCGTTCGGGGCGGCGCCGCATCCGACCCGGCCGGCAAGAGCGGCCTGACCTCACTCACCGTCGAATCGCTGCGCCGGGGGGCGGGCGCCCGCAATGCCCTGCAGCTCGCGGGCGCGCTCGACTCTCTCGGGGCCAACCTCACGACTCTGACCGGCGCCGAATCGGCTCGTCTGGAGCTGAACCTGCTGTCGAAGGACGCCTCGGCGGGACTCGACCTGCTCGCGGACCTCGTTCTGCGCCCGCGCTTCGAGCTGCCGGAGATCCAGAAGGAAAAGACCCAGACCCTCGCCCGGCTCGAGCAGGAGAAGGACGATCCCGACGCCGTCGCCGACCGCCACATCCTCGCCGCGCTCTACGGAAAGCATCCGTACGGCCGCCCCGCCTCCGGGACCGTGAAGAGCGTCACGGGGATCACCCTCGCCGACGTCGTGAAACACCACGGCGCCACCTTCGTCCCGGAGAACTGCTTCCTCATCGTGGTCGGCGACGTCGTGACGGCGGATCTCCTCCGCGCCGTCTCCGCCCGCTTCGGCGCGTGGCCGAAGAAGGCCGCGCCGAAGATCGAGATCTCCCCGCCCTCGGCGCCGTCGGGCCGGCGGATCCTGATCCTGGACCGCGAGGACTCCACGCAGTCTCAGGTGCGCCTGGCGACCGTCGGGCTCGCCCGTCCGGATCCCCGCTGGGACACGCTGTTCCTCTGCAACACGGTGCTGGGGTCCGGCTTCACCTCGCGCCTGACGGAGCGCCTGCGGATCGACCTCTCCCTGACCTACGGCGCGTCGTCGCAGATGCCGCAGCGCTCCCAGCCGGGACCCATCATCGTGTCGACCTTCACGCCGACCGAGACGACGCGCAAGATCGTCGACGAGGCCCTCGCGATCCTGAAGAGCTACCGCGAGACCGGCCCGACGCCCGAGGAGCTCGAGAAGGCGAAGGGCTTCCGCTCCGGCCTGCTCGCGATCTCCCTGCAGTCCTACGACGACGTCGCGTCGGAGCTGGCGAACGCCCTGCTCTACGGCCTGCCCCCGGACCACATCTCCGGCGCGATCGACCGTTGGAAGGCGGTGACGCTGGAGAAGGCGAAGCAGGACGTCGCGATCTATCCGGGCGATGCCTGGACCCTCGTCATCGACGGCAAGGCCTCCGAGGTCCGCCCGCAGATGGAGGGTCTCGGCGAGATCACGGTCGT
>DATBIJ010000118.1:0-4697 GCA_036557025.1 Thermoanaerobaculia bacterium
CTCGCTGGACTCCGGAGAGCGCGGGCGCGGGTACGCCGGCGTCAAGCAGATGCTGGAAAGCGACAACATGACGGTCGGAACGTGGGCGTCTCTGGGCAAGTCCGACCTGCCCCCCGACGTCACCGCGATCGTCGTCGCCGGACCTCGGGCGCCGTTTCTGGAGCCCGAGCGCCAGGCCCTCGAGGACTACCTCGCGCGGGGCGGGCGGTTGCTGATCCTTCTCGATCCGGTCATCCCCGTTCCCGGGGCGCCGCCGGCGGACTTCGGGCTCGGCGGCC
Source organism: Thermoanaerobaculia bacterium (assembly GCA_036557025.1). Lineage (GTDB taxonomy): Bacteria > Acidobacteriota > Thermoanaerobaculia > UBA5066 > Gp7-AA6 > DATBIJ01. The sequence continues at coordinate 279 of DATBIJ010000118.1, forward strand.
TCCTGGCGAAGCACGGCCTGCGTGCCGACCCGGACATCGTCATCGACCCGGCCAACGCCCTCCCGATGGTCGGCGCCGAGACCGTCATCGCGAACCGCTACGGGAGCCATCCCATCGTCCGCTCGCTCGCCTCCGAGGGGCTCGCGATGCTCTTCCCGCTCGCCCGATCGTTCTCGAAGGCGGAGGCTCCCGGCGGCGTGTCCCCCGCCATGCTGATCGAAACCTCGTCGGAAGGGTGGGGCGAGACGGGCCTGGACCGTCTCGAGTCCGCCGTCGACAAGGGGCCCCAGGATCACGCCGGCCCGGTGACGCTGGCCTTCGCCGTCGGGCCCGCGGGAGCTCCGCCCGCGGATCCCATGTCCCCGGCCCCCGTCCCCGCGCCCGTGGACGATCCCAAGGCGCCGCGCCTCGTCGTCGTCGGGAACTCCCGCTTCGCCGCCGACGGGTTTCTCGACAGCGGGGCCAACGCGAACTTCCTGCGCAACGCCCTGCACTGGCTGACGGGAACCGAGAAGAAGATGGGCATCGCCCCCAAGACGCCCGAGCGCGCGTCGCTGTCGCTGACCCAGTCGCAGGTGCGCCGGATCGCGCTGGTCACGGTCCTGGGGATGCCGCTCTTCGCCGCCCTCGTCGGGGCGTGGGTCTGGTACCGCCGGCGCGACTGACGGAGGAGACGCGTGTCGCCGCGAAAGCTCGTCGTCCTGTCATTGGTCGTCGTCGGCCTTTTCGCGTTCATCCTTCTCGTCGAGCGGCGCATGCCCTCCACTGCGGAGCGCCAGCAGGCGGGGGAGAAGCACTGGGATCTCCCCGAGGACCGCGTGAGCTCGGTTCGCATCGACCGCGGCAACGAGGTCGTGCAGCTGGTCAAGGACGGGACGGGGTGGCGAATGGCGCTGCCCGACGCCTGGCCCGCCGACACCCCCGCGGCGGACGATCTCGCGCGGATCCTCGCGGATCTCCCGCGGGCCGGCGGAGAGCCCCAGGTCGGCCGGACGGAGGAGTACGGCTTGAAGCCGCCCGCAGCGATGGCGACCTTCGTCTGGACGGACAAAGACGGTGGCGAGACGAGGACGCGCGTCGTCGAGCTCGGCACCGACATTCCCGGCACGGACCTCTCCGCGGCCCACGTGGCCGGGGAAGAGCGCATCCTGTTCGTTCCCCGCTCCGTCGCCACCGCGCTGCGGCGGCCGGCCGACGAGTTCAAGAGCCGTGAGGTGTTCGGCGTCTCTCCCGCGGACGTCGTCGGCCTTTCCGTCGAGCGAGGACGCGGGCGACTCGATCTGGAGCGCCGCGGCGGCGCCTGGTGGCTCGTACAGCCCCTCGTCGACCTGGCCGATCGCGACGCGGCTTCCGGGCTCGTCTCGGATGTCGCGGGTCTCCGCATCGCCGAGTTCGTCCCGGCGGCGCAGCGCGGCGATCTCTCCACGCTCGGCCTCTCCCCGCCGGTCTACGTCGTGACGCTGGCCGACGGAAAGGGCCGCAAGACGCTCGAGATCGGGGCGACGCGATCCGACGGGACGACCGTCTACGCCCGGCGCACCGGACAGGTCTTCACGCTCGACAGCGACGTCGTCGAGGACGTCTCCCGGGAGGCGGAGGCCTACCGCAGCCTTCGGCTGCTGTCGTTCGACCGAACCGAGCCGACGGGCATCTCGGCGGACTTCGGGGAAGGCCGCCGCTACGACTTCGTGAAGAAGGATGCGGGCTGGAGCTCGGCCGGTCGGCCCCTGCTCGCCTCCTCCGTGGACGATCTCGAGACGGCGATTCTCGATCTTCGCGGCCAGGCCTTCCTCGACGCCGCGGAGGCGCAGCGGCTGGGAGAGGGCGTGCCGTCGGCGAGCATGCTGGTGACGATTCCGCAACGTGAGCCCTGGGTGGTGCGCTTCTTCGCGCACCGCGGCGCGGGTCGGGCGACCGTGCGGGGAAGGCCCGGAGCCTTCCGGGTCGCCGACGACGTGATCACGCGCCTGGAAGAGGCCTTCCACAAGGCCGCGGCGTCCCCGACGCCCGCCCCCGTCACGACTCCCGCTCCCGCCGCGAAGACGCCCGCGCCTCGCTAGCGCCCGGCGTCAGCGTTTCGTGCGGTGCGGAGGGCGCTTGTCCGCCTCCGCCTCGAGCTCCGCGATCTTGCGCTGCCGCTGCCGGTCCTTGGCGCCCTCGGTCTTCTCCTTCTTCTCCTTCGCCTTGGAGAACATCGTCGAGAGCGAGAACAGCAGGCCCTTGCCCCGGGGCGCCTTGGCCTTGTGCGCCGTCGCGCCCCAGACGTTCGTGTTCTTGAAGACCGCCTCGGAGAAGTCCGCGTTGGCCAGATCCGCGCCCGACAGGACCGCTCCGGTGAAGTCCGCGCCCATCGCGCGCGAGAAGCGAAGGTCCGCGTCCTGGAGAAACGCCCGCGTGAAGTTCGCCCCGACGAGCATGGTGCCGGAGAGATCCGCCTCCAGCCCGCGTGCCTCGGTGAAGTTGGCTCGGCGCAGGTTCGCCTGCCGGAAATTGCCGAGCGAGAGGTCGGCCTTGACGAAGTTCACGCCTTCCGCCTGGCACTCGGTCGCGTCGGTCCCGGCGAAGCGGGCCCCGGCGAAGGAGAACGGCTTCAGGTTGGCGCGGTGCAGCAGCGCCTTGGTCAGGTCCGCCATCTGGAAGTTGGCCTTCTCGAACTTGACGCCCCGCAGATCGACTTCCGTGAGACGGCACTCCGCGAAGCTGACCTCCGTGGCCGTCGCGTCGAGAAGGCTCGCGCGCTTCAGGTCCGCCTTGCGGAACCGGGCCCGATCGAGGCGCGCGCCCTGGAAGTTGGTCTCCACACAGGAGGCCATTTCCAGGTCCGCCTCGGTGAAGTCCGCCCTCTCGCAGTCGGCGGCGTTCAAGGCCGTCTGGCGCAGCGCCGTCTTGTGGAACTTCGCGCGCCGCAGGTCCGCTCCCGAGAAATCCGCCGACTTGAGCTGGGCGCCGGTGAAGTCCGCGTTCGGGAAGGACCCCTGGATCGCCTTGACACCCTCGAAGATGGCGTTGGTCAGGTTGGTCCCGTCGAACTGGGCGCCGGTGGTCTTGACCCCGCGGAAGTTGACCTCGGCGAGATTCGCTCCGGCCAGGTTCGCGCCGGTCAGATCGGCGCCATCGAGCCGGACCGCGAAGAGATCCGCGGCCGCGAGATCCGCTCCGGAGAGATTCGCGCCCTGAAGCGACGCGGCGCGGAACTTCGCCCCCGCCAGGAAGATCTTCGTGAGGATCATCCCGTCCAGGTTGCAGTGCTCGAAGATCGCGCCCGCGGCGCTGATGCCCGTCACGCGCGTCCCGGCCAGGGTCGCCCGGGTCAGGTCGGTGCCCGTGAGCGTGGCCTTGGTCAGATCCGCGCGGGAGAGGTCGGCGCGTTTCAAGTCCTTGCCCGTCAGATCGGCGCCGACCAGGTTGGCATCGGTCAAGTCCGGCGTGACGTTCTTGTTGGCGACCCGCCAGTCGTTCCAACCCGCCGACAGGAGGACCTTGACGTGCTCGAGGTTGGGCATTGCCGGGGATTGTACGCGAGGGGCTCGGTCTTCCCGCTCGGGCGGTTACAATCGAGCCATGAGCACCCCCGTGCAGGCTCCGGTGGGCGTCGCGGCGCCTCCCAAGGCGCAGGACCGCCTCCGCAAGGCCCTCGTCGGGGGCCATCCCCTGCTCTACGTCCAGTCCTGGGAGGAGCCACGGGTCGAGCGGCTCCTGCAGCACCTCGCCAAGACCTTCTACGGGACCCCGGTGCCCTTCGGCGTCTGGACCATCGTCGATGGCCTCGTTGCGGACGGCGTGCCGGTACCCGAGACCCGCGACCCCTTGAAGGCCCTGGACGCCATCCTGACGGCGCAGGGCAAGGGGTTCTACCTGCTCAAGGACTTCCCGGTGACCTCCGGGCGGCCGGAGATCGTCCGGCGTCTGCGGGATCTCTACCGGGCCCTCAAAGAGCGGGGCCGGCACGTCTTTCTGCTCTCGCCGCGTCTTGCGATCCCCGAGGAGATCAAGAAGGAGATCTACGTCGTCGAGTACGAGCTGCCCGACGAGGGGGAGATCCTTCGGATCCTCGATGCCCTGCTGAAGCGGCGGCTCGAGGGAACCCCCGACCGCACCGAGATGTCCCGCATGGCGCTGGCGCTGCGCGGACTGACGGCCGACGAGATCGGCCACGTCGTGGCCAAGGTGTTCTCGCAGCGCCGCTCCTTCGACGAGGAGGCCTTCGCGGAGGTCCTGGCCGAGAAGGAGCAGATGTCGAAGAAGGAGGGCGTGCTCGAGTTCGTCGCGCCCCGCTTCACGCTCGAGGATCTCGGCGGCTATGACGTTCTCAAGACCTGGCTCAAGAAGCGCCAGGCGCTCTTCTCCAAGGACGCCCTCGACGCCGGCATCCCGATCCCCAAGGGAATCCTGCTGATGGGGATCTCGGGCTGCGGCAAG
>DATBIJ010000119.1:0-2293 GCA_036557025.1 Thermoanaerobaculia bacterium
GTCAGATCCACCCAGACCGACTTGACCTGGGTGTATTCCTCGAGCGCGTAGTGTCCGCGCTCGCGGCCGAAGCCCGACTGGCGGTAGCCGCCGAAAGGAAGCCCCGGGTCGTAGAGGTTGTAGGTGTTGACCCAGACCGTGCCCGCCTTCAGGGCCTTGGCGGTGCGCAGGGCCTTCTTGATGTCTTTGGTCCAGACCGCCGCGGCGAGGCCGTAGATCGTCGCGTTGCCCACGGCGACGGCTTCGGCTTCGTTCTCGAAGGTCAGCGTCGCGAGCACCGGCCCGAAGATCTCCTCTTTCGCGATCGTCATCTCCGGGGAGACGCCGTCGAACACCGTGGCCTCGAAGAACGCCCCCTTGCCCCCGACCGAGGCGCGGTTGCCGCCGGCGACGATCCGCGCGCCCTCGCGCTTGCCGGATTCGACGTAGCGCTCGACGTTCTCCCGCTGCTTCTCGGAGACCAGGGCCCCGAGTCGGGTCTTCGGGTCGAGCGGGTCGCCCGGGACCATCTTCTTCGCCCGCTCGGCGACGCGCGCGACCAGCTCGTCGTGCGCCGCGGCCTCCACGAGCAGGCGCGAGCCGGCGGAGCAGAGCTCTCCCTTGCCGTAGAAGATCGCGTTGATCGCGCCGCGGGCCGCGGCCTCGAGGTCCGCGTCGGCGAACACGATGTTGGGGGATTTCCCGCCGAGCTCCATCGAGACGCGCTTGACGGTCCCCGCGGCCGCTCGCAGGATCGACTTGCCGGTCTCGGTCTCGCCCGTGAAGGAGATCTTGTCGATCCCCGGATGCGCGGCCATCGCGGCGCCGATGGAGGCGCCGGGGCCGGGGACGACGTTGAACGCGCCGGGGGGAAGCCCCGCCTCGGCCAGAAGCTCGGCCAGCATCAGGCAGGTCAGCGGGGTCGCCGACGCCGGTTTCAACACCAGCGTATTTCCGAGAGCCAGGGCCGGCGCGATCTTCCACATCGCCTGCAGCAGCGGGAAGTTCCAGGGCGTGATCGCGCCCACGACGCCGATCGGCTCCCGAAGCGTCATCAGCATTGCGTCGGGTCGCGCGCCGTGTGTGTCGCCGTAGAGCTTGTCGGAGGACTCGCCGAAGTAGGCGAGGCACTCGGCCGCCGCGGGCATGTCGATCTTGGCGGACTCGAAGATCGGCTTGCCGTTGTCGAGCGTTTCGACCCTTCCGAACTCTTCGGCGCGGGACTGCAGAAGCTCCGCCGCCTTCCGGAGGATGGCCCCGCGCTGGCGCGGCTTCATCGCCGCCCACGGACCCGACTCGAATGCCTTGCGGGCCGCGGCGACGGCGGCGTCCAGGTCCGCGGTGCCCGCCTCCGCCACCTCGGCGATGGTCTCGCCGGTCGCCGGATTGACGGTCGGAAAGCGCTTTCCGGTCTGCGACGGGACGAACTTCCCGTCGATGTACAGGTCGGACTGCAGAGACGTGGTGGTCGACAAGGCGATCGGCCGCCGGAGCGCTACTTGCCCTTGAACTTGGGGACGCGCTTCTCCTGGTTCGCGGCGATGCCTTCCTTGGCGTCGTCGCTCTGGAAGAGAAGCTGCTGCAGCTCGCGCTCGACGGCCAGGGCCGACTCGGTCGGCAGATCCCAGCCGGTCTGGACCGCGCGCTTGATCCGGCCGACGGCGCGCGACGCCTTGTTGGGCGGCACGAACTGCCGGGCGTAGTCCATCACCTGCTCCCACCATTGGTCGGCGGTGGCGTCGATGACCTGGTTGACCAGGCCCATTTCCTGCGCCTCCTCGAAGGAGAAGGTGTTGCCGACGACCATCAGCTCCATCGCCCGGGCCTTGCCGACGAGCTTCGAGAGCCGGGTCGTCCCGCCGGTGCCCGGGAGCACGCCGAGCGTCACCTCGGGCAGGCCGATCTTTCCGGCGTCCTTGCGGGCGATCCGGATGTCGGCGGCCATCGCGATCTCCAGACCGCCGCCGACGGTGTGCCCGTTGAGCGCAGCGATGACCAGCTTGGGGGTGTGCTCGAGGCGCAGCAGGGTCTCGTTGGCGTGCAGGCAGAAGGAGTACTTGAACGTCGGCGTGACGGCCTCGAGCATCGCGATGTCGGCGCCCGCGCAGAAGAACTTCTCGCCCGCGCCGGCCAGGACCAGCACCTGGATCGCGTCGTCGAAGCGCGCGCGCAGCACGGCCTCGTCGAGGTCGCGCATCATCTCGTGCGAGTAGCCGTTGGCCGGCGGGTTGGAGAGCACGACCAGCGCGACGTGGCCGCCGCTGGAGTAGGTCGCCTTGGCGTGGGGCAGCGGGGCGGGCGCGGAGAGGGTCGT
>DATBIJ010000120.1:0-2271 GCA_036557025.1 Thermoanaerobaculia bacterium
CCGCGCTCTTCGGAGAGAAAGCGCTCGAAGAGCAGCTCCATCTTCACGGGATCGACCGCCGTGATCGAGAGCGCATAGCAGACGGCGCTGTTGGCGGCGGAGCCGCGGCCCTGCACGAGGATCTTCTCGCGCCGGCAGTACTCGACGACGTCCCAGACGATCAGGAAGTAGCCGGCCAGATCGAGCTTCTCGATCACCGCGAGCTCCTTCTCCATCTGCGCCTGGGCGCGGGCGGTCAAGGGACGGAAGCGCGAGCGCGCCCCGTTCCAGGCGACCTTGCGCAGAAACGAGATCGGCGTCTCTCCGGGCGGCAGCGGATAGTCCGGGAAGCGGTAGCCCAGATCCGCGAGCGTGAAGTCCAGGCGGCGCGAAAGCTCCCCCGCGTGGGCGACGGCCTCGGGCAGATCCGCGAAGAGCGCCGACATCTCCCGCTCTCCCTTGACGTGGCGCTCGCGCTGGGCCGCGAGCAGACGGCCCGCGGCATCGAGCGTCGTGTGATGGCGGATCGCCGTCATCACGTCGTGCAGCTCCTTGTCCTGCCGGCGCGCGTAGCGCGCGCCGTTGGTCGCCAGCAGCGGCAGACGGCGCCGGCGGGCCAGATCGACGAGCGCGCGGTTTCTGTGCTCCTCGGCACGCTGGTGGTGACGTTGAAGCTCGACGTGCGTGCGCCCCGGAAAGAGGCTCGCGATCCTTTCCAACGTCTCTCCGGCGGCGGCGAGCCCACCGGCCGAGAGCGCCCGCGCGACGGGGCCCTCCTCGCCCCCTGTCGCACAGTGCAGGCCGGCGGCGTGGCGCTCGACCATCTCCCAGCTCGCCGCCGGCTCTCCCTTGGGCCGACCCTGAGCCGCCTCGGTCAGCAGGCGACAGAGGTTCCGATACCCCGTCTGGCTCTCGACCAGCAGCGTCAGCCGCGGCGGGTCCGGCGGCGAGAGGGACCGGCGCGCGGCTCGAGAGCTCCCGGCGCGCGCGCGCTCCTCCGCGAGCACCACCTCCGCCCCGACCAGCGCGCGGATGCCGGCCTCCCGCGCCGCCTTGTAGAAGCGCGGCGCTCCGTAGACGCCGTGGCGATCGACGAGCGCCATCGCCTCGAGGCCCTGCCGCGCCGCTTCCTCGATGAGGTCCTCGGGCAGCGAGGAGCCGTCCAGGAACGAGAAGGCCGAGGCGGCGCGCAGCTCCGTCCAGGGCCGCGGCCGCTCGTGGGAGGCGGGCGGCTTCCAGGAGCGCTGGCGAAGCTTCTCCTTGCGGGCGCCGGGGGAAACTTTGTACGGGCCGAGCGACAGCAGGCCCAGATCGCGCGCGGGGGGCTCGCTCGGAGGGTTGGTGGAGGGTCGGGTCCGCTTGTCCGACACCCCCTCAGACTATGGCGTAAAAAAGGCGTAAGTCAATCGAGCAAGCCGGGGGTTCTACGCCTTCGTCGGGTAGGGCTTCCCTGACTTGTCGACGTCGTACTCCTTGGACTTGCCCCGCGGGATCGAGAGCGACGTCCAGCGCGGGCCCGCGAGGTGCTTGGCGAGGAAGACGATCTGGCCGATGTGGCTCGCGTAGTGCGTCAGCTGGCGGTTGAGCGCCTGGAGCACGGAGTGCGCCTCGCCGCGGATGTGGACCGTGCGCTCCAGGTCCGCCTCGGCCAGGGGATCGATCGCCTCGAACAGCAGCCGCCAGCCCTCGTCCCAGCGCGCCATGACATCCGCCCGCGTCTCCCCCGGCGCCTCCTCGAACTCGGTGTCCCGCTCGCGGTCCGGCTTCTCGCCGTCGGTGGTCAGGAAGTCGCGCCAGCGCGAGCGCATGTTGCCCGCGATGTGCTTGACGATGATCGCGACGCTGTTGGATTCCGGATCGAGCCGCCGGAAGAACTCCTCGTCGGAGATCGGCTCCATCGCCTTCTCCGCCATGCGGCGGTACTTGCGAAAGCTCATCCGCGCGTCGTCGAGATATCCGCCCATCGCGTCCTCAGATCTTGCAGGTCGCCAGGCCGCGCTTCTCGAGGTAGCGCTGGTGATACTCCTCCGCCGGCCAGAACTTCGCGGCGGGAACGATCTCCGTGACGATCGGCCGCGAATGCTTCCCGCTCTTCGCCAGCGCGTCCCGCGACGCCTCGGCCGCGGCTTTCTGCGCCGGCGTGTGGAAGAAGATCGCGGTTCGGTACTGCGTGCCGACGTCCGGACCCTGACGGTTCTTCTGGGTGGGATCGTGCTCTCCCCAGAACACCTCCAGCAGCTTTTCGTACGACACCCGCGCCGGATCGAACTCGACCTCCACGGCCTCGGCGTG
>DATBIJ010000121.1:0-15293 GCA_036557025.1 Thermoanaerobaculia bacterium
CATCGTCGTCGTCGTCTCGGTGCCGGTCATCGTGCCGGTGTCCGTGGTCGCCGTCGACGTCTCGGTCGAGGTGGTCGTCGTCTCCTCGACGACGGCGGGCTGTTCCGCAGGGGCCGCAGCCTCTTCTTTCTTCGCGCAACCGGCCAGCAGGGCGGTGCCGAAGACGACCGCCAGACCCAGAGTCAGAACCTTCTTCATGTCCCTCATCTCCTTCTTATTTGACGAGCGTCTGCATCGAGACGCTCCGAATCCGCGTGTTCACGAGGAAAAGCGTTGCGGATGATACCCCAGCCGTTTTGCCTGTCAAATGGGCCTTCCCGCCCGCCGGGGGCTTATTCTTGGCACCCGTTCGAGGGATCGGAAGGAGGAGTCCACCGGTGTTCGAGGGTCTGGGAGACCGGCTCCAGGGAGTCTTCAAGGAGCTGCGCGGCGAGGGGCATCTCACCGAGTACCACCTGGACACGGCCCTGCGGCAGATCCGGCTTTCGCTGCTCGAGGCGGACGTGGCCCTCCCGGTCGTCCGCGAGTTCACCGCCCGCGTCAAGGAGCGTGCGGTCGGCGGCAAGGTCCTCCAAGAGCTCTCGCCGGCCCAGGAAGTGACGCGGATCGTCCGCGACGAGCTGGTCGGCCTGCTGGGCGGCAAGCTCGAGGGCCTGAAGCTCGACGGGCGCCCCACCGTCATCGCGATGGTCGGGCTCCAGGGATCGGGCAAGACGACTTCGGCCGCGAAGCTCGCGCTCAAGCTCAAGTCGCGCGGCCGCTATCCGCTGCTCGTCGCCGCGGACCTGACCCGTCCGGCGGCCATTTCTCAGTTGAAGACGCTGGGTCGCCAGATCGGCCTGCCCGTCTTCGATCCGGGCGAACGCAAGGATCCCGTCGGCGTCGCCCGCGACGGCGTCGAGGAGGCGCGGCTGACCGGTCGCGACACCGTCATCGTCGATACCGCCGGTCGCCTCCACATCGACGAGGAGCTGATGCGCGAAGTCCAGTCCGTCATCGAGGCGGTGTCCCCGCAGGAGATCCTCTTCGTGGCGGATGCGATGACGGGGCAGGACGCGGTCCGATCGGCCGCGGGGTTCGCGGCCGCGCTCCCGCTGACCGGGATCGTGCTGACCAAGGCCGACGGCGACGCCCGCGGGGGCGCCGCGCTCACGGTCGTCACCACGGTGGGACGGCCCATCAAGTTCGTCGGCGTCGGCGAGAAGCCGGAGGACTTCGAGGATTTCCACCCCGACCGGATGGCATCGCGCATCCTCGGTCTCGGGGACGTGCTCACGCTGATCGAGAAGGTCGAGTCGCAGGTCGACGAGGGCGCGGCCGCCCGTGCGGCGCAGCGCGCGGCTTCCGGCGAATTCACGCTCGAGGATCTCGCCGATCAGCTGCGCTCGATGCGCAAGATGGGGCCCCTCTCGGGCTTGCTCGATCTGCTCCCCAAGGGGGGAGCCTTCCGGCAGCTCTCGCAGCCCGAGAGCGTCGACGAGAAGTCGTTGACCCGAGTCCAGGCGATCATCGACTCGATGACGCCGGAGGAGCGGCGGTACCCGCAGATCTTGAACGGCGGCCGCAAGAAGCGCATCGCCGCGGGCTCGGGGACCTCCGTGATGGAGATCAATCGCCTGATCAAGCAGTACCAGCAGATGCGCAAGCTCATGAAATCCGCGAAGAAGGGCATGAAGGGCCTCGATCTCTCCAAGCTGCCGCTGCCGATGCCCAAGGGGAATCCGCGGGAATCGTGAGCGCGGGAATGGAGAATCGGGAATGGGTAATCGGGAATGGGGAATCGAGGAGTGGCGCGTAAGTCGCCTACCCTCAAGCGGTTACCGATTCCCGACTCCCGATTCCCGAGCTCCATTCCCGAAGGGCCTTCCCGATTACCGTCCGCCCCGCTATCATTCGCCGTTTCGCGTAATGAGGTACTGACATGCTGATGATCCGCTTGCGCCGCATGGGCGCGCGCAACCGCCCCTACTACCGAATCGTCGTCTCCGACTCCCGCCAGACGGCCAGCGCCCAGGTGCTCGAGGAGCTCGGCTCCTACGATCCGGTGGTCAACCCGCCGAGCCTGAAGTTCGACAGAGAGCGCGCCCGCGCGCTCGTCGCCCAGGGAGCCAAGCTCTCGCCGACGGTCCGCTCGCTGCTCGCCCGTCCGGAAGAGGCGAAGGCCTCCTAGGATGCGACGGCTCGTCGAGACGATCGTCAAGCGGCTCTCGGACCGTCCCGAGGAGGTTCGGGTGTCCGAGTCGGCCGACGGCCGCACCGCGATCTACGAGGTCTCGGTGCCGGAGGCCGACCGCGGACGGCTGATCGGCCGCGAGGGCCGCACGGTTCGCGCCCTGCGCGCGTTCGTGGGCGCCGCAGCGTCCGCGCGGGGCAAGAAGGCGATCGTGAGGGTGAAGGACTAGAGGACGGGAATCGGGAATCGGTAATCGGTAATCGATTCCCGGCTTCCGTTTCGATTTCCCATTTCCGATTCCCGATTTCCGTCTTCATGCTTCTGATCGGCACCGTTCGCAAGCCGCACGGCCTCGCGGGAGAGCTGTCGATCGAGCCCGCGACGGACTTTCCGGAGCGCTTTGCGCCCGGGCTCCGGGTGACCTGGCGTCTCGGGGAAGCGCAGAAGGCGCTGACCGTCGCCACCTCCCGCCCGCACGCGGGCCGTCTGCTGCTCACCTTCGAGGAGGCCGGCGGTCTCGAGGCCGCCCGAGGCCTGCTCGGCGGCGAGCTCTGGGTAGCGGAGACGGAGGCCCATCCGGCGCCGGAAGGCTACGTCTATCGACACGAAATCGAGGGCTGGCCCTGTCGCGACCTACAGGGAAGGCTCCTGGGAAACGTGTCGGACTTGGGGCAGACGCCGGCGGGGCCCACGCTCGAGATCGTCACACCCGAGGGCAAGAGCGCGCTCGTCCCCTGGGTCGAGGGCATCCTGGTGTCGATCGACCGGGAGCGGCGCCAGATCGTGCTGGATCCTCCGGAGGGCCTCCTCGAGCTCTGAGCGGGGCGAGGCATCCATGGACATCGAGATCCTCACGATCTTCCCGCGCTACTTCGACTCGCCGCTGTCGGAGAGCCTGCTGGGCAAGGCGGTCGAGGCCGGCATCGTCCGACTGACCGTCACCGACCTGCGCGATTTCGCCTCCGACCGGCATCGCAAGGTCGACGACGAGCCCTACGGCGGCGGCGTCGGCATGGTGATGATGGCGCCGGTGATCGCGGCCGCCATCGAGGCCCGGCGGCACCCCGAGGGGTCGGCGCGGGCGCTCTCGATCCTCCTGACACCCGACGGGCGGCGGCTCGATCAGGCCGCCGTCGAGTCGCTCGCGGCGCAGCCGCGGCTGCTGCTGTTTTGCGGGCGCTACGAGGGCATCGACGAGCGGGCTCGCGAGCTTTCCCTCTTCGACCAGGAGATCTCGCTGGGCGACTTCGTCCTGCCGGGAGGAGAGGCCGCCGCGCTCGCCCTGCTCGAAGCGGTCACGCGCCTCGTTCCCGGTGTGGTGGGCCGCGCCGAGTCGCTCGAGCGGGAATCGTTTCGCGGCGACCGGCTGGACTATCCGCACTACACGCGCCCGCGGGAGTTTCGCGGCCGCTGCGTGCCCGAGGTGCTGATCTCGGGAGACCACGCGAAGATCGATGCCTTCCGCCGCCGCGCGGCGCTCGAGCGCACGAGGCAGCGCCGGCCCGACCTGCTCGAGCGCCGGCCGCCCGAGCCGGGCGAGAAGGAGTAGCGCCGCGGCGGCTTGCCGCGCCACGGCCCCGTCGAATAGAATCAAGGTTTGCCCGGCGCCTGGCGCCGATCACTCATGCAACCGGAGACCCCGGGGGCGTTCACACGCTCGGAGAGGTTCGTCATGCCCGACATCCTGCTGGAAACCGAAAAAGCCTCGCAACGCGAGGGGATCCCGACCTTCGCCCCGGGCGATGCCGTCCGCGTTCACGTGAAGGTCCGGGAGGGTGAGAAGGAGCGCATCCAGGTGTTCGCTGGCGTCGTCATCGCCCGGCGGGGCGGCGGCGCGCGGGAGACCTTCACCGTTCGCAAGATCTCGAGCGGCATCGGCGTCGAGAGGGTCTTCCCGCTTCATTCGCCGATCATCGACAAGATCGAGCTGGAGCGCCGCGGCAAGGTCCGGCGCGCGAAGCTCTATTACCTGCGCGAGCGCAAGGGCAAGGCCGCCCGCATCGACGAGAAGCGGGAGAGCTAGGCCCTCGCCTCCGCCGGATGGCGCCGGACCCCTTCGCCCTTCTCTTCGCGGAGCTCGGGAGACTCTCCCGGCTGGAGATCCTGGAGCGGGAGCTGCGCCGCCGCGGCTACGAGAAGCTCGCGGGCGTGGACGAGGCGGGCCGCGGCTCGCTGGCCGGCCCCGTCGTCGCGGCGGCCGTGCTGGTTCCAAGGGGTTGGGTCCTGCCGGGCCTCGACGACTCCAAGCAGGTCGACGCCGAGACCAGGGCGCGGCTGGAGACCGAGATCCGGCGCCGCGCGGTCGCCGTCGGGACCGGAGTGGTCCCCGCCGCGGAGATCGACGCCCACGACATCCTGCGCGCGAGCCTGCGCGCGATGCGCCTCGCCCTCGAAGCCCTTCCCGTCGCCCCGGAAGCGGTGCTCGTCGATGCCGTGCGCGTTCCCGGTGTGCGGCTGCCGCAGCTTCCGGTCGTTCACGGGGACGCGCTGTGCGCCTCGATCGCGGCCGCCTCGATCGTGGCGAAGGTCCTTCGCGACCGCCTGCTCGAGGATCTCTCGCGCGCCCACCCGGTCTACGGGTTCGACCAGCACAAGGGCTACGGGACTCCGGAGCACTGGGAGGCGCTGCGGCGCTTCGGTCCTTGTCCCGAGCACCGCCTGACCTACCGCGGCGTGGTGCCCGACGAGGCCTTCGTCGCCGCTCAGGCGCGCGGCGAGCCCGCCGGCCCGCGGCGGCGCGCCTAAACTCCTCCGGCGAGGACGGTTCCCCGCGCAAACCGGGCTAAAATCCTTCCGATGCCCCCCAGCCGAGAGCACATCCTTCAGTCGGCGGACAAGTTCGCCGCGAAGGGGAAGCTCGACCAGGCACTGAAGGAGTACCTCCGGATCCTGGACGACAACCCCAAGGACATCTCCACGCTGAACAAGGTCGGGGACCTCTACGTCCGGATGAACCGGGCGGGCGACTCGATCCCCTTCTTCACGCGGATTGCCGACTTCTACGCGAGAGACGGCTTCTTCCTGAAGGCGATCGCGATCTACAAGAAGATCAACAAGATCGACCCCTCCCGCCTCGAGGTCTACGAGCGGCTGGCCGACCTGTACCACAAGCAGGGTCTGACCCAGGACGCCCGCAGCCAGTACCAGGTGCTGGCCGACCACTATCAGAAGAACTCGAAGGTCGACGATGCGATCGGCGTCTATCGAAAGATGGCCGCGGTCGATCCCAACGACCTGAAGATCCAGGTGCGTCTCGCGGACCTCTACCGAACCGCCAAGCAGACAGACCAGGCGGTGATGCAGTACGGCCTGATCGGCTCGATGCTGCTGCGCCGCGGCGCCAACGAGGAGGCGGCGGCCGTCTTCCAGAAGGCGCTCGAGCTCTCGCCGAGCGACGCCGGCATCCAGGCGAGCCTGGTGCGCTCCCTGCTGGCGCAGCGAAACCCCGCGGCGGCGGTCTCGATCCTGCGCGCCGCACCCCGTACGGCCGACAGCCTGGCCCTGCTCGCCGAGGCGGAGCTCGAGATGGGGGGCCGCGCCGAGGCGGCGCGGACGGCCGAGCAGGCGCTCGCTCTGGACGGCCGTCACGAGGGCGCGCGACAGCTGCTGGGCAAGCTGAAGCTTGCGGGGGGCTCGCTCGACGGCGCGCTCGGCGCGCTGGGCCCTCTCGTCGACGGCGCCATCGCCGCGCGCGACTTCGCGCGCGCCGCGGGATATCTCGAGCCCCTCCTCGAATCGGATTCCTCGCACATCCCGACCATCCGCAAGCTCGCGGAGGTCCGCGAAGCGGAGGGCAACGCCGCGGACGCCGCCGAGCTGCGCCTCGTGCTGGCGCGCGACGCGGAGCAGCACAACGACACCGACGGCGCGATCGCCGAGTACCGCCGTGTGCTGAAGGCCGCGCCCGCTCACGCGCAGGCCATGGCGCGCATGGCGGAGCTGGCGCCCGGGGAGCTCTCCGGCACGCCGCCTCCCTCGGCGGCACCCGCCGCCGCCGCCGAAGGGGCCTTCGAGGTGCAGGAGGTCGTCGTCGACGTCAACCCGGCCGACGAAGGGCCGGTGCACGCGCCCCAGCCGGTCGTGCCCACGATGGAGTTCGATGCCCCGCCCGCCGCGCCGGCGGCCGAGGAGCCCGACGTCGCGCCTCCCGCCCCGGCACAGGCCTCGGGCGGCGAGGCGACGCTGTCGGATCGCGAGATCGAGACGCTCGTCGTGGAGTCCGAAGTCTTCGCGCGCTACGGGCTCACCGACAAGGCCGTCGAGCGCCTGCGCTCGCTGACCCGCCGGCGTCCGGACCTGCTCAAGGCGCGCGAGAGGCTCGTCGAGCTGATGGCGGAGACCAAGAACGCGGCGCTCTCGCAAGAGGCCGCGGCTCTCGCCGAGGCCTGGAGGGCCGCCGGGAGGGTCGGGGAGGCCGACCTGCTCCTGGCACGGCACGGCCTCGCCCCGGTCACGCCGAGCTTCCCCCCGCCCGCCGCGTCGACGCCCGCCTCGGCCTCGGACTTCGAGGAGTTCGACATCGACATCCCGACCGTGCCATCCGCGCCGCCGACCTTCCCGACGATGGAGGCGGAGGCGGAGGCGGAGGCGGACGAGGAGGAGCACGAGCCCGTGGCCGCGGCCGGCGAGGAGTCGAGCGCGCCGCCGGCGGAGGTTTCCCAGACCGACGTCTTCTTCCCGGAGGCGCCCAACGAGACCATTCGCCTCTCCACCTCGGAGATCGCCGCGGCGGCGGCCGAGGCGGCCGCCATGGCCGAGCGCAGCGCTCCCAAGCCGGCGGCGCCCATCGAAGGCGACTTCGTGTCCTACGAGGAGCTGGGTTCGCTGCTGCAGGACGAGATGCAGAGGGCCGGCGCAGAGAAGCCGGCGGCGGCGCCTCCGCCACCCGTCATCGACGAGCAGAACCTCTTCGCCGACGAGCGGCAGTTCTTCAACCTCGCCGAGGAGCTCGAGAAGGAGCTGGCCGACGAGGCGGCGCCGCGCGCGCCGGACGTCGGACCGCAGGAAGGGGATGTCTCGCTCGAGGAGATCTTCCGCGAGTTCAAGAAGGGCGTCGAGCAGCAGCTCTCCGCCGAGGACTACGAGACGCACTTCAACCTGGGGATCGCGTACAAGGAGATGGGCCTGACCGACGAGGCGATCGGGGAGTTCCAGCTTGCGAGCAAGGATCCGAAGCGGGCCGTGGAGTGCTGCAGCATGCTCGGGCTCTGCTTCCTCGAGAAGGGGATGCCGCAGCTCGCGGTGAAGTGGTACCGCAAGGGGCTCGAGGCCCCCGGTGTCACCGAGGCGGAGACGGTCGGCCTGCTCTACGACCTGGGCTGCGTCTACCAGTCCACGGGCGACACCGACCTCGCGTACCGGACGTTCCTCGAGGTCTACGGCCTCAACACGAACTACCGCGACGTCTCGCAGAGGGTCAAGGAGCTGGAGACCGTCCGCAAGGAGTGATCCTCCGGCCGCGACCCCCGCGATGTCCGCGCCCCTGCTTGCCGTTCGCGACCTGACCGTGGCCCTCCCGGTCGGAGGGGAGTATTTCCCCGCCGTGGATCGCGTCTCGCTGGAGCTCGCCCCCGGAGAGTGCCTCGCGGTCGTCGGCGAGAGCGGATGCGGCAAGACGATGCTGGGCCGTGCGATCGCGGGCCTGCCCCCGGAGCAGGCGCGGCTCTCCGGCACGATCCTCTTCGATGGAGCCGCGGTGCCGCTCTCGGGCGAGCCCGCGGGTCGACGCGGTGTCGGGCTGGTGCTGCAGGATCCCGCCGCCGCGCTCGATCCGGTGCGCACGATCGCCTCGCAGATCCAGGAGGGGGCGAGGGCGGCGGGGCGGGAGGACTCCCGCGCCGTGGCGCGGGAGCTGCTCTCGGCGCTGGCCATCGCAGCGCCCGATCGGATCCTCGCGGAGCACCCGCACCGGCTGTCGGGCGGTCAGAAGCAGCGGGCTTCCATCGCCGCCGCCCTCGCCGCGCGGCCGCGTTTGCTGGTCCTGGATGAGCCCACGACCGCGCTCGACACCACGGTGGCCGCCGAGCTCGCGGCCTTGCTCGCGGGGCTGCGCCGGGAGCGCGGCCTCGCCCTGTTGTGGATCACCCACGATCTCGCGCTGGCCGCCTCCGTGGCGGATCGCGTGTTGGTCCTCTACGCCGGCCGGGTGGCCGAAGAGGGGGAGGCCGCCGCGCTGCTGCGCGAGCCCCGCCACCCCTACACCCGCGCCCTCGTCTCGTCGGTCCCGCACGGCGCCCCCGCCTACCGCGGGGAGCGCCTGCCGGCGATCGGCGGCCGGCCGCCCGATCTCGCGCACCGCTCCGCGCGGGGCTGCCGGTTCGCGCCGCGCTGCCCGGATCGCTTCGAGCCCTGCGCCGATCGCGAGCCGCCGGAGTTCCCCGTGGCACAGCGCCGGGTCGCGTGTTTTCTGTACGGGACTGGGGACTCGGGACTGGGCACTCGGCCCTCCGAACCCGCGTCCGAGTTCCGAGTTCCGAATTCCGAGTTTCGTCTTCCATGACCGCGCCGCTGCTCTCCGCGCGCGGCTTGTCGAAGTCGTATCGCTCCCGTGCCGCCGGTCTCGTGCGCGCGCTCGACGGCGTCTCCCTCGACGTGGCGCCCGGAGAGACGCTCGGGATCGTCGGTGAGTCGGGCAGCGGCAAGACGACGCTGGGCCGGCTGATCGCGCGGCTGGAGGAGCCCGACGCCGGCACCATCGCTTTCGACGGCGAGGACTGGCTGGCGCTCTCGGGACACGCGCTGCGCCGGCGACGTCGCGACCTGCAGATGGTCTTCCAGGACCCGAAGGGCTCGCTGAATCCCCGTCTCACGGTGGGGGCGCAGGTTCGCGAGCCCCTGCGCGTCCAGGCGCTCGTGGCGCCGCGGGAGATTCCCGCCCGCGTGCGTGAGCTGCTGGAGCAGGTGGGCCTCGAGGGAGACACCGCGGCGAGATTTCCCGCGCAGCTCTCCGGCGGCCAGCGCCAGCGGGTCGCGATCGCACGCGCGCTCGCGAGCGCCCCCAAGCTGCTGGTCTGCGATGAGCCGCTCTCGGCGCTGGATGTGTCCGTCGCGGCGCAGATCGTCAACCTCCTGCTCGAGCTGCGGGAGAAGACCGGCGTCGCGCTGATCGTGATCTCGCACGATCTGGCCGCCGTCTCACGTCTGGCGGACCGAGTCGCGGTCGTCTTCGCGGGGCGTGTCGTCGAGGAGGGCCCGGCGGCCGAGGTGCTCTCCGCGCCGCGACACCCTTTCACCGCGGCGCTCCTGGACGCCCGGCCCGCCCCGCCGGGGGTGGCCTCGCGGACACCGCCGCGGCAAGCGGCCGTCGACGCCGCGAGCCCCGGGGAGGGATGCCCGTTTGTCCCGCGTTGCCCGATCGCGAGACCGCGGTGCCGGCAGGAGGATCCGCCCCTGTCCGAGGTGTCCCCGGGACGCCGGGCCGCCTGCTTCTTTCCCGCAGAAGTGCGTCCCCGTTCGGGGTAAGCTCTCGCCGTTTTTCCCGAGCCCGGGGTGGGATTTCCGTCGCGCCGCAGGCGCCCCTTCGTGGGAAACATTCGTCCCGGAGGTGCGTACTAGGGAGGACGAAGGAGTTTGGAATGAAGAGGTTGCTGTGTTTTCGGGCGGTTAGCGCCGTCCTGATCTCGGTCACATTTCTTCTGCCGGGCGGCGTCGCCGCCGGCCAGGACACCGCCGCGGCGGCAACACCCGCGGCCGACGCAAAGCTCTTGAGCGCGCGGCCCGGGGAGCGGCAGGTACGGCCGATGCCGGTCGGAACGGAGAAGGGGATCCCGCTCTCGCTCGAGGAGGCGATCTCGCTCGCGCTGTCCAACAACGTGGACCTCGACGTCTCGGTCAACACGGCGGAGGCCTCGCGGTTCGCGTTGACCCGCGAGGAGGGAATCTTCGACCCGCTGCTGACGGCGAACATCGCCCGCGACCACAACGAGGTCCCGATCTCCTCGGCGTTGGTCCGGGCCGACGACATCTTCGAGGAGGACGTCACGCGCGGCGGCATCGGGGTCTCCCAGCTGCTGCCCACCAACGGCGTGCTGGACATCGGCTACGCCGGCAACGAGAGCGAGACCAACGACGCCGCGGACACCGTGAACCCCCGCTACACCTCGGGGCTGACCGCCTCGCTGACCCAGCCGATCCTTCGCGGCTTCGGTTGGGATCAGGCCACGCTCTTCATCACGACCAGCCGCAACACCCAGGACGCGATCTACCAGGACTTCGTCCGCGCCGTGCAGACCACGGTCAACGGCGTCGAGCAGGCGTACTGGGATCTCGTCTACGCGCTGGACAACCACGAGGTGAAGCTCGAGGCGAAGCGCGTCGCGGACGACCTCAACCGCATCACCAAGATCAAGATCGACGTCGGCTCGCTCGCGCCGATCGACATCGTCCAGACCGAGGTCGGCATCGCGGAGGCCGAGCAGCAGATCATCACGGCCGAGGGCCTGATCGGCGACGCCCAGGACCGGCTCAAGCGGCTCCTGAACTTCGATCCCTACAAGTGGGCGGGGACGCCGATCGTCCCGACCGATCGCATCGCGCTCGACACCATCGATGTCGACCTCGCCGCGGCCGTCAGGACCGCGGTCCAGACTCGGCCCGAGATCAACCGCGCCCTCTACACGATCGCCTCGCAGCGGGCGCGCTACGAGTACTTCGACCAGCGCACGCTGCCGCAGCTCGACTTCGTCGGGCGCTACGGCGTCTCGGGCCTGGCCGGCGTTCGCCGGGAGATCCAGGACGACGGGACCGTGATCATCACGTCGAACGAGGACTTCAGCGACGCCGTGGACAACATGTCAGACGGCCAGGCCAATAACTGGTCGGTCGGGCTGCTGTTCTCGCTGCCGATCGGCAACCGCAGCGCCAAGGGGCTCGCGGGCGAGGCGAAGTACCTGCTGGAGGCGAACCGGGCCAACCTCTCCGCGCTGGAGCAGAACGTCGTGGTCGAGGTCCGCGCCGCGGTGCGGGACATCGACCAGGCGCGGCGCCAGGTCGCGGCGGCGCGCAAGTCGCGCGAGCTCGCCGAGCGCAACCTCGAGGCCGAGCGCAAGAAGTTCGAGAACGGAATGTCCACCACCTTCGAGGTCACGCGAATCCAGAGCGATCTCTCCGGAGCCCGGACCCTGGAGATCCTCGCCCTGGCCGCGTACAGCAAGGCCGTGGCCCGCTACCACTACGTCATCGGGGACAACCTCGCCTGGAAAGGGATTAGGATCGAGGGAATCCCCGAGTCGACGGTGCCGGATGACCCGGCCCGCCTGACCTGGGCGAAGGTGGAGACTCCTTGAGCGATCCGCTTCCGACGCCCCCTCCCTCGGACTCGGCCATCTCTCGGATCTTCGGCGTCTTCTTCTCACCGGGGAAAACGTTCGAGTCGATCGCGGCGCGGCCCACGTGGCTCGCGCCGCTGCTCCTCTGGACCGCGCTGTCCCTCGCCGTGACGTTCGTGCTGATGCCGCGGATGGACTTCCGCGAGGCGATCCGCAAGGGCATGGAGCGCCGCGGTCAGACGGTGTCGCAGGAGCAGGTCGACAGCATCGCCGAGAAGCAGGCGGGCATCAGCAAGACGATCGGCTGGGGCATCGGGGCGCTCTCGCCGACGATCGTCGGGCTCGTCGTCGCCGTGGTCTTCTGGGGCGCCCACAAGGCCTTCGGGAGGGACATGTCCTTCGGGCAGGCCTTCGGCGCCACGACCCACGCGTTCCTGCCGGCCGCCTTCGGCTCGCTCCTGCTGATTCCCGTTCTGATACAGCGGGGCACCGTCAGCCCCGAAGGGGTCGGCGAGCTGCTCAAGTCGAACCTGGGATTCCTGGTCGATCCGGCTTCCAAGGCCATGCACTCGCTGGCGTCCTCGATCGACATCTTTTCGTTCTGGAGCATTGCGCTCTTGTCTCTGGGGTACTCCAAGGCGGCCCGGAATTCCTTCACCCAGTCCCTGGCCATCGTCGGGGGCCTCTGGCTGGTCTGGGTCATCGCCAAGGCGGGTCTGGCGGCGGCCTTCTCCTGAGCGCTCGAGACGAAGACCCGTGGCAAGGGGGACGTTTCGTCGCGTATAACCCGCGGCCCGTCCCCCCGTATTAGCCTCTAGACGCCTCCAAGGAATCGCATGCTCATCGAGATCAAGGACATCACGAAGGTCTACGAGATGGGGGACCAGAGCGTTCGCGCGCTCGACGGCGTCAGCGTCGGCATCGAGCGCGGCGAGTACGTCGCGATCATGGGCCCTTCCGGATCCGGGAAGTCCACGCTGATGAACCTGGTGGGATGCCTCGACACGCCCAGCTCCGGGTCGTACGTGCTCAACGGCAAAGAAGTCGGCCGTATGACCGATGACGAGCTCGCGGCGATCCGCAACCAGGAGATCGGGTTCGTCTTCCAGACCTTCAACCTCCTGCCCCGAACGACGGCGCTTCACCAGGTGGAGCTCCCGCTGGTCTACGGGGGGATCTCCAAGCGAGACCGCCGGGATCGCGCGATCAAGGCCCTCCAGGCGGTCGGCCTGGGAGACCGGATGCAGCACCAGCCCAGCGAGATGTCGGGCGGACAGCGCCAGCGCGTCGCGATCGCGCGGGCGCTGATCAACAATCCCTCGATCCTGCTGGCCGACGAGCCCACGGGCAACCTCGACTCCCAGACGGGGATCGAGATCATGGCCCTCTTCGACGAGCTCAACCGCACCGGCAATACGATCATCCTCGTCACGCACGAGGAAGACATCGCCGCCCACGCGCGACGGATCGTCCGGCTTCGCGACGGCAAGGTCCTCTCGGACCGTCCCAACGATCAAAAGCGCGTCGCGGCGCACTGAGGGATTGCCGCCCGCCGGGCGGACACCTGGCGGGCCCTAGCCCGCGCTCTTCGGAACGAGGATCAAGCGCTTCGAGACGGGATCCTCCGGCCTGAGCAGCCCCCCGTCGCGCCACAACGGCAGCAGGTCTCGGTAGCGCCGGTCGAGCACGTTGCCGGACTGGCCCGGCGCGTGGACGAAGCCGAGCTCGGGCGTCGCGCCGAAGGCGACGATCTGACGGTAGCTGGGGCCCTCGAGCATCCGGAAGGAGCCGTCGCGGCGGTAGCCGCCGACATTCACGGTGGACCCGTCGCCGCCGCGGGCGACCTTGGGCGACAGCAGCCCGCCGGCGACGGGCACCTCGGAGAGCACGTGCTCGAAGTGCGCCGCGTGCAGACGGCCCCAACGCCAGTTCTCGGGATCCTCGCCCAGCCGTTTCGAGAGCTCCTCGACCGCCGCCGAAAGGGCTCGGGTGCGGAACTGGGCGCAGGTCTCCGTCTCGGTCGTGCGGACGTCGTCGCACCAGGCGGATTCCCCGCTCAGCGCCTCGAGCAGGAAGCGGGATCGCGCGGGGCGGGCGAGCGGGCCGACCTCGTCCTCGGCGATCTTGGAGATCTCCGTGTACCAGGCCGCATAGATGGCCGCCGGGATGGAGTCGCCCTCGAACGCGAGCTCCCACCAACCCTGCAGGCGATCGAGCGCGCGCTTCGACGCCGGATCGGCCGGCACCGTCGAGCGCAGCAGCGGGAGCAGGTCCATCGCCTGGTAGGACACGACGTCCATCTGGATGTCGCGGATCTCCTCGGGGGAGAGGCGTCCGCGGGCGGCAATGCGGTCGGTGATCCGTCGGGCCCGGTAGGGCTCGGGCCAGTCCGCGGTGAACGAGAAGGGATAGCTGCTCGAGACGACCCGGTTGTTCGCCGTCACGATCCAGCCGCGCGGAGGATCGACGACGCGCGGAAGCGACTCGCGCGGGATCTCCCCGGTCCAGTCGTCGTCGCCCTCGCCGGAGACCGGAACGGATCCGTCGTGACGGGACCGGATCGGGATGCGGCCCGAAGCCGCGTACCCGATCTGGCCGCCGTCCGTGGCCCAGACGAAGTTCTGCGGGGGCACGTCGTGCATGGCGATCGCCGCGAGCACGGCTTGCGAGTCCCCTGCGCGGTTCATCCGGTAGAAGGTCTCGAGGCTTCGGTTCGACGGGTGGAGACCGGTCCAGCACAGCGCGACCGGCGCCCCGAGCGTCTCCGCCCCCGAGAAGATGTCGGTGACGATCGGTCCGTGGACCGACGAACGCACCTCCAGGGTGACCTCCCGTCCGCCGCGAACGCGGAGGATTTCGCGGCGGGTCTCGAATGTCTTCCACTCGCCGCGGTGCCGGTATCGGGCGGGATCCTCCGCGGCGACGGCCTCGACGAAGAGGTCCAGGACATCGGGCTCGAGGCTCGTGAGGCCCCAGGCCAGCCGCGCGTTGCGCCCGATGATCACGACGGGCAAGCCGGGCAGCGTCGCCCCGGAGACCTGGAAGCCCGGAGCCTCGAGCGAGGCCATGTACCAGGTCGAAGGCGCGCGCAGGGCGAGATGCGGATCGTTCGCGAGGATCGGCCGGCCCGTCGTCGTGCGCGAGCCGGCGAGGACCCAGGAGTTGCTGCCGATGCCGTCGCGGTCTTCGGAGACCGTCACGCTCCGGATCGCGCGGGAGAGCTGCGCCCAGAGCCGTGGCGGTACGCGGGCCGCGGGCGACGCGGAGGCCCGGCGCGTCGTTTTGGGGGGCGCCGCCGCCGGCGCAGCAGTCGGAGCGGGCATGACCCACTCGCCGTCCTCGAGGATCGTGGGCCGTTCGGGAGGCGGAGGGAACATCTCGGCCGCCCGCTCGCGGCCGAGCTTCTGCTCCAGCCGGGCGCGGCGGATCTCGGCGCCCGCGCTGCCGCCGAGGTCCCAGGAGATCAGATAGCCCATCGAGAGCGCGTCCACGGCCGTGAACGGCTCCGGCTCGACGCCCAGCAGGCGCATCTCCACGGGGCGCGCCCGGCCGGTCGCGAGGTAGGCGTTGAGCCCCGCGACGTACGCTTCGACGGTGCGGCGCAAGGGCTCGGATTGGCGCGAGAGCGCGGCCTCGGCGGCTCGCCGCATGCCGATCGTCCGCAGGAATTTGTCGGCCTCCAGCGCGGGCTCTCCGAGCACCTCGGCGAGCCGGCCGGCCGCCGCGCGGCGCTGGTACTCGAGCTGCCAGAGCCGGTCGCGCGCGTGCAGATAACCCAGCGCGTAGGCGGCGTCCTCCTCGCTCTTCGCGCGGATCCGCGGCACGCCGTGCGCGTCCTCGGTGATCTCGACCTC
>DATBIJ010000122.1:0-1578 GCA_036557025.1 Thermoanaerobaculia bacterium
GCCCGAAACGTCGATGACGGCGTCGACGAACTTGCCGTCTGCAAGCCGCACCCGCAGATTGGCCGGGAAGTGCATCGGAGATCCGCGCTGGAGAATACGGCCCGAGGCATCGAAGCGTCCGTTGACAAGACGCGCCTGCCAGATGACCTCGAGGCTCGGCAGGCCGGGGCGCTCGATCCACTGCTGGAAGAACTCCGCCAGCGGCCGCCCGCTCCATCGCTCCGCGAACCAGCGAAACTCCGGGGCCGACGCCGACCCGCCGCGGTAGGCCTCGTGGAAGTCCGCGAGGAGGCAGAGAAACGCGTCTTTCCCCTCGAGCCCACGCAGCATGTGCAGGACGTACGCGGCCTTGTGGTAGTTCTGCGCGTAGATCGCGTCCCAGGTCGACATCCCGAATCCCGCCGCGAGCGGCTCGGAGGGCTCGACCGACAACGCGATCGCGCGGGAATTCCGCAGCTCCTCGCGCAGCCGCCCCTCTCCCAGGTGCGCCTCCAGGAACAGCAGGGCGGAATAGGTGGGCAGGCCCTCGCGCAGCCAGCCGTCCTCCGGGTGCGGGAACTCCACCGAGACGCCCCACCACTGGTGCGCGATCTCGTGCGCCAGGATTCGCTCCGGGTCGGCTCCCGGGTTCGCGGCGTCGGCCTGCGAGATCACCGTCAGGCCCCCGAAGGTCCGGCCGCGCTGTCCGCGCGAGAGCGGAACGATCGCCAGCGTGACGGAGCGGCGCGGCACGGGACCGAACGCGTCGGTGTAGAACCGCAGCGCCTCGCTCCCGAAATCCAGCAGGCGCTCCGCGCGCGCGTCCTCGCCGCGCAGGAAGAAGATGCGGCTCGTGCCGGCGTCCGGAAGGACGCGCTCTTGCCAGCGGTAGCGCCCGATCAGCAGCGGAACGATCGCCAGGCCCTGCTCGTCGGTCCAGACGAAGCGGCGGGATTCCTCCCCTCGCGTCTCGACCTCCAGCGCGCCGGAGCTGACGGCCGCGAGCGGCGGCGGCAAATCGACCGTCACTCGCGCGGGGGCGGGCGGCGGCTCGGAGGAGCCGGCGGCGGGTGCGACGTGCGGATACCAGGGCGTCTGCGCGAAGAGACCCCCCATCCGATCCAGGGCCTGGGTCTGCGGCCAGAGGTAGCGGAAGCTCCAGGTCTGCTCGTCGGAGGCGAGCGCCTGGCGCGGCCGGATCGTCAGCCGCTCGCCCCGCTGCTCGAAAAGCAGCAGCTCTCCGCCGGTGCCGCGCACTTCCTCGACCACGAAGTTCTCGCGCAGGCGAAAAGGATAGGTCTTGCGGCCGCTCGCCCCGCGGAAGCTCACACGCGCCCGGATCTGGAGGAACGGATCCCCGGCGCGCGCGGAGGCGTCCAGCTCGTAGCGGGTCACCAGCAGCGTGCCCGGAGGCTCCTCGCGCAGCGCCGCCCGCCCGGGACCGGGCGAGGGCATCGCGAGCGCGCCGATCAAAAGCAGCGGGGCGAGCATCTCGGTGCGATTCTCTGCCGGAACGGCCGGATCCGGATGGGGATTGAGGGGGAATGAAGGGTCGCGGTCCCCGGCGGAGAGGCGGCTCAACAGCAGCCGCGAAGAAAC
>DATBIJ010000123.1:0-10941 GCA_036557025.1 Thermoanaerobaculia bacterium
CACGCGCACTCCGCGGCGACGGCGTTGCTGCTGTTCGAGGAGCTCGCGAAGACGGGGACCGGCGCCTCGGTCACCTGGGCCGTCCGGACAGGCAACCGTCGGCCTTGCGTCGAGGTCGCGCGGGATCCGCTCGAGGAGCGCCAGCGCGTCGTCGATCGGGCCAACGAGCTCGCCCAGAGTCCTCCCGACTGGCTCACGGTCCTGCGCCGATCGAGCGTCGAGTCCTATGCCCGCCGAGAGGGAGGCATCGAAGCCGTGCTGCCCGAGGGGCAGGGAGGCGTCTTCGACGCCGTGATCGCGATGACGGGGTGGCGACCGGATCTCTCCTTTCTCTCGGAGCTCGCGCTGGAGATCTCGCCGTCCACGGAGGGGGCCGCGCGGCTGTCCCGGGCTCTGGCCGGCGTCACCGACTGCCTCTCGGTTCCGCGCGTCGAGCCCCGCGATTTGGAGTCGGGCGAGCCCGGCTTCTATCTCGTCGGCGCCAAGAGCTACGGCCGCTCGCGCTCCTTCCTGCTGAAAGACGGCAACGCCCAAATCGCGTCGATCCTGGAGACTTTTCCCGCGGCGTAGCAACGACCGGCACCTGCCGGGGAACATCGGCCGGCTTTGCGGAGTTTTCCACTTCGATGAAGAAGAAGATCTGGTGGCTGCTCGGGGCCGCGGCGATCGTCGTCGCCGCCTTCCTCGCGTTCGGCGGCCGCGGGAAAGCCGAGGCGAAATACCGCACGGAGACCGTCGACCGCGGCGCGATCACCCAGGCCGTGACCGCGTCGGGCTTCCTCTCGGCGGTCACGACGGTCAAGGTGGGCAGCCAGGTGTCGGGCATCATCCAGTCGCTTCACGCCGATTTCAACTCGCCGGTGAAGAAGGGCCAGCTCCTGGCGGAGCTCGACCCCTCCGCGCTTCAGGCCCGGCTCGACCAGAACGAGGCGAACCTCGAGCGCGCGAACGTGGAGCGACGCAACGCCGAGATCGCTCTGCGCCGCCAGAAGCGGCTCGCGGAGGAGGGGCTCTCGCCGCAGGCCGACGTGGACGGCGTCCAGGCGACCGCCGACGCCGCGCGCGCGTCCGTCGAGCAGGCGCAAGCGACGGTGAAGCAGGCGCGCACGGATCTCTCCTACACGAAGATCTACTCGCCCATCGACGGCGTCGTGGTCAACCGCGAGTACGACATCGGGCAGACCGTCGCGGCGTCCTTCCAGGCGCCGACGATCTTCACCATCGCGCAGGACCTGACCAAGATGCAGGTCGCCGCCGACGTCTCGGAATCCGACATCGGCCGCATCCAGCTCGGCCAGCCGGTGCGCTTCACGGTCGATGCCTACCCCAACCGCGAGTTCCGCGGCGACGTCGATCAGATCCGGCTGAACGCCACCGTCAACCAGAACGTCGTCACCTATCCGGTCATCATCGCGGTCGCCAACCCCGAGGGGATCCTGCGGCCGAACATGACCGCGAACGTCTCGATCGACGTCGCCAGCGTCGCCGACACGATGCGCGTGCCCAACGCCGCCCTGCGGTGGCGGCCGGAGGGCGCGACGGCGGCGGATGCGGCGGCGGCGCCGGCCGCAGGGGGTCCGGAGGGGAGCGCCGCCCGCAGCGCCTCCGGGAGCTCCCGGGGGACCGGCGGCGGCGCCCCGCGGACCGCCTCCGGTGGGCGCACACGAACCGGGGGGCAGCGCCCGACGCGCCAGGTGGTCTGGACCCTGCCGGATCCTTCGGGGGAGCCGAAGGCGATCGAGGTCCGGACCGGGATCAGCGACGGCCGCTACACGCAGATCGTCGGCGGGGACCTCGCCCAGGGGCAGAGCGTGATCGTGGGTTACGCGACCTCGAAGGCCGAAGGGAGCGGAGCGTTTCCCGGCGCCTCCGGGGCGCCGCGCGGCCCGGGCGGCGGAGGCGGGCGGAGGCCGATCTGAGCGAGGCGGTCATCCGCGTCGAGGACCTGCGGCGGGTCTACTCGACCGGCGAGGTCGAGGTCGTCGCGCTGGACGGGGTCTCGCTGGAGATCGCGCGCGGCGAATTCGTCGCAGTCATGGGCGCCTCGGGCTCCGGCAAGAGCACGTTCATGAACATCCTCGGCTGCCTCGACCGGCCGACGTCGGGCCGCTACTGGCTGGACGGCGTCGACGTCTCGCAACTCGATCGCGACCGCCGCGCGGAGGTCCGCAACGCGAAGATCGGGTTCGTGTTCCAGGCATTCAACCTGTTGCCACGCACGTCGGCGCTCGAGAACGTCGAGCTGCCGCTGGTCTACGCCGGCAACGGCCACCGCGCGCGGGACCGGGAGGAGCGCGCGCGACAGTGCCTCGCGCTGGTGGGCCTGTCGGGACGGGAGGGGAGCCTGCCGAGCCAGCTCTCGGGGGGTCAGCAGCAGCGGGTCGCGATCGCGCGGGCCCTGATCAACGAGCCCAAGCTCGTGCTCGCCGACGAGCCGACCGGCAACCTGGATTCGAAGACCTCGGAGGAAGTCATGGCGGTCTTCGAGCGCCTGAACGCCCAGGGGCGGACAGTCGTCCTGATCACGCACGAGCCCGACATCGCCCGGCACGCGCAGCGCGTCGTCACGTTCAGGGACGGGCAGATCGTCGAGGATCGGCGCGGAGGCGGTTGATGCTCAAGCTGCTGACGATCCTGAAGGTGGCCATGCAGTCGATCGGGCGCAACAAGATGCGCTCGGGGCTGACCGCGCTCGGCATCATCATCGGCGTCGCCTGCGTCATCGCGATGATCGGCGTGGGGCGGGGCGCGCAGTCCGCGGTGCAGTCGCAGATCAATGCGCTGGGCTCGAACTACATCATGGTGTTCCCGGGCATCGCGACCCAGTCCGGCGCCCGCATCTGGGGAGCGGACTCCCGGCTGACCGAGGAGGACGCCCTAGCGGTCCGGGACGAGTGCGCCTCCGTCGCCTACGTGTCGCCGCGCTCGCGCATGGGAGCGCAGATCGTCGCCGGCAACCAGAACTGGTCGACGCAGGTCGAAGGCGTCGGCGTGGACTGGCCCTTCATCCGCTCCTGGAACGTCGCCGAGGGCGCGTTCTTCGACGAGCAGGAGGTCAAGGGGGACGCGAAGGTCGCCCTGCTCGGAACGACGGTCGCCCAGGCGCTCTTCCCTGGCGGCGGCGCGGTCGGCGAGACGGTCCGGATCAAGAACATCCCGTTCCGCGTGATCGGAGTTCTGGAGGAGAAGGGCGGCAGCTTCGGCGGACAGGACCAGGACGACGTCGTCGTGGCGCCGTACTCGACCGTGATGAAGCGGCTGAAGGGGCGCAACCGCATCGACAACTTCATGGCGTCCGCGGTTTCGCGCGAGGCGGTTCCGGAAGCCGAGCGCGAGATCGACGCCCTGCTGCGGCAACGGCACCGCATCCTGCCGGGACAGGACGCGGACTTCATGATCCGCTCGCAGCAGGAGATCGCGCAGGCGGCCGACGAGACCTCCTCGCAGATGTCCGCGCTCCTGGCGGCGATCGCGTCGATCTCCCTGCTCGTCGGGGGGATCGGGATCATGAACATCATGCTGGTCTCGGTGACGGAGCGCACGCGGGAGATCGGCATCCGGATGGCGATCGGCGCGAAGGGTCGCGACATCCTCACGCAGTTCCTGATCGAGGCGCTGACCCTGTCGGTCGGCGGCGGCGTGCTGGGCATCCTGCTGGGTCTGGGCGTCTCCCGGATCCTCGCGATCCGCCAGCAGTGGCCCATCGCGATTCCGGCGGAAGCGGTCCTGCTCGCCTTCGGGTTCGCCGCGGCCATCGGCGTGTTCTTCGGCTTCTATCCGGCGCGCAAGGCCTCCCGGCTCGACCCCATCGAGGCGCTGCGGTACGAGTGACGAGACACCGGAAGCCCGCCCCCGGTCTTGACATCCAGGGGACCGATTCCCGACACTGACTTCCTCGCATGAGCGAACGGCTGCTCCGCGGTCTCTTCGCCGCGCTTGCGATCGCTGTGACCGTCGCCGGACAGAGACTGATGATCTCCGGCGGGAGAGGGCCCGTCGGCGGCCTGCTCGTCATGGCGTCCGGCGTGGCGCTCTTCTGCTGGTCGGTCCGCGGCCGCTTTGCGGCCTCCTGGGCCGGCCGGCTCCCGGTCGCGAACGCATCGCCGACGCCCTGGCTGCTTTCGGCCGCGGCGCTGTTCTCCGCGGGCGCCGCCGCCTGGAGCGTGGTCATCGCGCGGCGGCACGGTACGGACTATTCCCCCGCCGCCCTCCTGTGGGTCGCCGGCATCGTGGCGTTGCTTTCCGCGGTGGCCGCGGGCCACGACGGCTTCGAGGAGGTGTGGGACCGCGCACGAGGCCGGCGCGCGGAGATCGCGGGGATCGCCTTGCTGTCACTGGGCGCCGCGGCGCTGCGCTTCTACCGGCTCGGGGCGATCCCCGCCGTCATCGATGGAGATGAGGGTTGGATCGGCCTGCTGGCGCTTCGCCCGGCCGAAGGGGTGTTTGCCAATCCGTTCGCGTCGATGGACAACGTCGGGGGCTGGTACATTCGGGCGCTCGCGGGGGTCATCGACGTGCTGGGTCGAAACCCCGTCTCGCTGCGATTCCTGACGGCGCTCGGCGGCGCGCTTGCCGTTCCGGCCGTCGTCCTGCTCGGCCGGCGGCTGTTCGGGCTGCGGGTGGGGATCTATGCCGGCGTCCTGATGGCCGTGTCCCACGCGCACATCCACTTCAGCCGGATCTCCTCGGTGTTGTACATCCTCGGCACGCTGTTCGGGTCCCTCGAGCTGTACCTCGTGGTCACCGGTGTCCTGGACCGCAGCTGGCGCCGCCTCGCGCTGGGCGGGCTCGTGTGGGGCATCCACTTCTGCGTCTACATCGACGCCGTCATGATGGCCGGGGCGCTCGCCTTGCTCCTTGCTGCGGGGCTGATTCTCTGCCGCCCGCGTCTGCGGCCTGCGCTTCGCCTCCTGCCCGCGTTTGCGCTGGGGTCGGCGGTGGCATCCCTGCCCGCCCTGGTCTGGGCCGCCAGGAACTCCGGCGACTTTCTCGCGCGTTTCGCAGTGGACGGCTCGTTCCAGTCGGGGTGGCTCCAGGAAACCGCGGCGGCGACGGGGCGCTCGATACCGGCGATCCTGGCCGGGCGCGCCGCGCACGCCTTCCTCACGCTCGTGTACTACCCCGCAACCGACTTCTACGGCATTCCAGCGCCGCTCCTGGGATCTCTGACAGCGATCTTCTTCCTGTTGGGCCTGGCTCTCGCCATCGCGCGTCCGCGCGAGCCTGGCAACCTGACGGTCGCCGTAGTGCTCTGCTCTCTGACGGCGTTGATCGGCTTCTTCGCCCTCCCGCCGTCCGCCGATTCCTACCGAATGATCATCGTGTTTCCGGCCGTGATGATCTGCGCGGCGCTGGGAATCGACGGCCTCTTCGGCGCGTTCGGGCTCAATCTCCCGGGCCGCTCCCGCTCGCTTGCCCTTGCGGCGTCGCTGCTGTTCCTTCCGGTGGCCGCGGCGAACCTGCACGCCTACTTCGGACGCTTTGCGGGGCGCTGCCTCTTCTGGGGCGACCCGGCGAGCCGGATCCCATCGCACCTCGGGCGGCATCTGCATGCGGTTCCGCCCGACGTCGTGGTCTTCCTGCTGTCCGACGAGCACCTCCGCCAGGGGGCCAATCCGTCGCTCGACTTTCTGAGCGGGGATCGGCGGGTTCGCAACTGGAGCGCCCCGGCCTGGATGCTGGCCCCGAAGCGGGACGTCCTGCTGGTGGCCGCCCCCTCCCGCGTGGACGAGCTGGAGTCCTGGGCCAGGGAAAACCCCGGTGGGTCTCTCGAGCGGCAGTACGAGTGCCGGAAGCTCCTGTTCGCGACCTACCGTCCGCCTGCCCTCTAGCGCGCAGGGCCTTACAATCTTGCGAGGTTGAGGTCCCGCCACAATCCGCAGGAGGAGCTTCCCCGACGGGCCGCCGCTCGCGGTCTGACCGTCTGGAGGCGCGTCCGTAACTGGCTCGATCCCGGTCGAAGCCTGCGCTCGCGCCTGCTGTTGGGGTTCTTCCTGGCCTTCTTCGTGCCCGGACTGGTCCTGGTTCTGATCCTCGCGGATCGCCTGTCGGGCCTCGAGCGCTCCTCCGGGCAGCACCTCGCCGCGGTCCAGGTCGCCGACCACGTCCTGCGCCTGCGCCAGGACATCGCGTTCCGGGCCGAGTGGGTGGACCGCCGCGCGCTCTCCGTCTTGGAGGCCGTCTGGATCCTGGCCGCCGCGTCCGGACGGGCGCTGGAGAGGCCGGACCCGACCGTGAAGTCGGCGGCCCTCCGGGACTCCCACGGCCACCTGTGGACCGCGTATCCCGAGCGCGGGACCGGTGCCTACGTCGCCGCCTCTCTGTCCGCGACCCCCGAGGCGCGGCGCGACCTGGACGCGACGCTGGCGCTCGCGCCGCTGTTCCAGGGTCTCATGGAGCGCCGGCCGACGATCCGTAGCGTCAGCATCTGGACCGCCACCGGCGTCTTTCGCGAGTGGCCCTGGCGGGACCTGCACGAGTCGATCCGCAACTCCGGCGGCGCGGTCGAGGACTTTCGCTTCAACCTGTCGGCGCGCTTCCCGCTCCAGCGGCCCGCCGAGGACGACCGGGCGCTCTGGCGATCCGTCGGCGCCGGTCCGCGCACGGACCCGGGCGTGGAGCGGGCGGTCGCGCTCATGGTCCCCGTGCGCGATTCCACCGGGCGCTTGCTCGCGGGGCTGTCGGTGGACGTCGATCCCCGGCGTTACTTCTCCGAGGCCCTCGCGGTCGCCGAGGCGCCCGGAGACATCTGGCTCGCGACCGACCGGGAAGGCCGCCCCCTCCACATGACCGCGAAGGCGGCGGAGATCCTCGACTGGGACGGCCGGGAGGGGACCCTGCCCTCGGGTCCCGGGCCGGAGCGCCGGCGGCTCTTCGAGTCCGCCAGCCGCAACGCGCCGGTCACGATCGGCGAGTACGCCTTCGGCGGCAAGCGCCACCGCATCGCCGCCGCCCGCGTCCGCTCAGCCGACTGGATCCTCTTCGAAGGGATGTCGGCGGAGGCGTTGGCCGCGGTCGAGGCACAGGCCCGCAACGAGGCGCAGCCGCAGTCCTACTCCGCGCTGCGGCGCGACCTGATCGTGTTATTCGTCGCGCTGGCGGGAGCACTGCTCGCGGGCGTCGTCTGGGCGGCGCGCCGGATCTCCGAGCCGGTCCTGGAGCTGGTCGCCGCGGCCGAGGAGATCGGCCAGGGGCGCTCCGTCCACGTCACCCGCAAGGACTCCAAGGACGAGCTCGGGCGCCTCGCGGCCGCCGTCGAGCGCATGGGCCGGCGCGTGGAGCGCCGCGTCGAGACCCTGCGCCGCCTCCACCTGCTGTTCCGGACCGCCTACCGCACGACGGAGCGCCGCGAGGTTCTCGCACGCTCGAGCGAGGCGATCGCGGCCTTCACGCGCGCGGAGCGGGTCTTCTTCTTCCTGCACGACCCGGATACCAACCGGCTCCAGGCCGCGTATCCCGGCTGGAACCTGCCCGAGGAGATCGCGGCCAAGATGACGATCTCGGTCGATGCCGCCCGCTCGATCTCGACGATGGTGTTCCGCAGCGGCGAGATCTACGTCTCCAACGACCTCGATCGCGACCCCTACGTGAACAGAGAGCTCCAGAAGATGGTGGGCGCCTCCAACGGGATCTTCTGCCCGCTGAAGGTCGAGGAGACCACGATCGGCGTCGCGGTCGCGATCAACCGGCCGGGCGGCTTCGGGCCGGAAGAAGCGGACGCCATGACGTCGTTCGCCGACGCCGCGTCGCTGCTGATCCGAAACGCCGGCCTCTACGAG
The DNA here is from genome assembly GCA_036557025.1 of Thermoanaerobaculia bacterium. GTDB lineage: Bacteria > Acidobacteriota > Thermoanaerobaculia > UBA5066 > Gp7-AA6 > DATBIJ01. Next base: position 7,779 of record DATBIJ010000123.1, read on the forward strand.
ACGCTCTCGGGCACCGTCGACGAGTTGAAGCGCGCGAGCCGGTTGAAGGATCACTTCCTCCAGAACGTGAACCACGAGCTGCGCACGCCGCTGACCTCGATCGTGGGATGGACGGACCTGTTCGAGGAGGAGGAGATCGACGAGCCGACGTCCAAGAAGGGTCTCCGGCAGATCCGCCACTCCGCGCGCCTGCTGATGGCGCTGATCGACGATCTGCTGGACATGGCCCGCCTCGACCGGGGCGCGCTCGTGCTCGATTTGAAGCCGGTGCGGCTCGCGGACCTGCTCCAACGGGCGCTGGAGACCGTGCGGCCGATGGCCGAGGCGCACGGCCAGGCGTTGATCCTGGCGCCGCTGCCGGATTTGCCCGTGATCCGGGCGGATCCCCTGCGGCTCCAGCAGATTCTCTGGAACCTGCTGTCGAACGCAATCAAGTTCACGCCGCGGCACGGCCGCGTGATCCTGCGCGCGGAGCTGGATCTGGAGCGCGTCGTGGTCTCGGTCGAGGACGACGGGGTCGGGATTCCGGAAGGGGAGCTGCCGCACGTGTTCGAGCGGTTTCGTCAGGTCGATGGTTCGCCGACGCGTCGGCATCCGGGCCTGGGCATCGGGCTCGCGCTGACGCGCTCGCTCGTGGAGCTCCACGGGGGGAAGATCTGGGCCGAAAGCGTGGTGGGCCACGGGAGCCGGTTCACCTTCGCCCTGCCGATCCGGCCCCAGGACCGGAGGCTGACGGACGCGGACGTCGTGACGGTCGCGGAGGACTAGGGGCGCGCTCGCGCCGAGGAGCGCCTATCCGCCGGCGGCGGGAAGGCCCGTGCCCTTGAGCAGCTGCTTCACGACGGCGAGAGTTTCTTCCTTGCCGGGCACGCAGAGGTTCGGGTCTTTTTCCTTGCCGGAGGCGAGCGCCGCGGCGTACCCCTCGCAGTCGTAGCCGCAGGCCGTGCAGTCGGTCTGCGCCATGGCCGCGTAGAGCTTCAGCGCGAGGTCGCCGTCCTTGGCCATCTCCATGCGTTTGGGCAGCGGGATCGTCTCGTCGTGGAACGCCGGGGCCTCCTTCCTGGGCTTCGGCGCCGCGACGACGTCGTCCGCGTCGGGGCGGCCCGTGTCGACGAAGGTCCCGAAGGAGAGGCAGGAGGGGCAGACGAAGGCGTAGTCCCAGCCTTGCGGCAGAAATTTCGCGGGAGTGCGGTACACGACGAGCGGCTGGAAATCCTGCGGGCAGGAGGGCGACTCGCGCTCCTGCGCGTCGCGCACCATGGTCTTGATGTGCGGGCGGGAGAACGCGATCTGCTTGGGCTTCTGGTCGAAGCGATACATCTCCCCCTTGGGGCAGATCATGACGACCTGGGGCTTGTAGACGCGGTCCACGAAGAAGGTCCGCATCGGGCGCTCGTGTTTCGGGCAGGCGGTCGGCTGGTCCTTCCAGAAGCTCTGGACGAGGCGGGACTTCTCGGGCAGCGACAGTCTCATCGAGAGGAGATTATAGCGGGCCGCGTCCCGCGGCGAGCCCGACGAAGGGGTTGAGCCGCTTCTCCTCGCCGATCGTCGTGTCCTCGTGGTGCCCGCAGACGACGGCCGTGTCCTCCGGCAGCGTGAAGAGCCGCTCGCGGATCGACGCGAGGATCTGCTCCGTGTCCCCGCCCCACAAATCCGTCCGCCCGATCGAGCGGTGAAAGAGCGTGTCTCCGGAGAAGAGCAGCTTCCAATCCGCGCCCTCGAGGTGGAAGCAGGTCGAGCCGGGCGTGTGGCCGGGCGTGTGAATCGCGCGCAGGGCGAACCTCCCGAAGGCGATCCGCTCCCCGTCGAGGAGCGGCTCTCCGGGCGGCAGGGGAGGATCCGCGCGCAGGCCGAAGAAGCGCGCCTGCTCCGTCAACGCGTCGTAGAGGGGGCGATCGGCCGGGTGGATCCGAATGGGCGCCCCCGTCGCTTCCGCGACGCCTCGCGTGGCGCCGATGTGGTCGAAGTGGCCGTGGGTGTGGAGCAGCGCCACGGTCTCGATGCCGGCGCCGGCTCCTTCCAGCGCCGGGAGGATGCGCGCGGGCTCGTCGCCCGGATCGACGACGACGGCCTCGCGCGCTTCCTCGTCGATGAGAATCGAGCAGTTGCAGGCGAGCGGTCCGACGGGAACGATCTCGAGGCGCGGCCTGCTCACGGGTTGACCGCCACGACCGTCTCGACGTCGTGCGTCTCGCGCCGCTCGGGGCATGCCCAGACCGACTCCGGGGATCCCGGCGCGATCTGGACCGCCCACTCGAGGTTGTCGGCCCGGCGCCGCTCCGAGGCGAAGAGCTTGCGGCGGCTGCGCGGCGTGAAGATCTCCCAGCGGATCCAGCCGAAGTCCACGGCCGGGGCATTCGGATCGATCCGGAACGCGGGAATCCTTTCGCCCGCCTCGATCGCGGCGTCCCTCACGAGCGTCGGAGAGAAGCCGTTGGCGGTGAGACGCTCCAGAAACTCCGCCGCGACGTTTCTGCCGCGCAGCACGAGCTCGTGCCGCCCTCGAGCGACGCCTCGCCCGAGGATCAGATCGTCCAACGCCGACGCGAGCTCGGCCTCCATGCGACGATCTTAGCGTCGCGCGGCGGCGAAGGCGGCCTCGCGCCTCGCGGGGTCGAGCCGCACGAGGCGGGAGCCCTCGGCCTCGGGATAGTCGGTGCCTTCGAAGGCCTGCGCGAAGCGCCGCAGATCCGGGTAGCGCGGCTCACCGCCCAGCACGAGCCAGGCCCTCTCTCCCGCGGGCCAGGATCTCGCGAGGCGATCGAGGTCGCCGTCGAGCTTCCAGACGTTCCCCACGAGCGTGACGTTCCGCATGCCCGGCCCGCGCCGGTACGCCCAGTCCGGGCCCTCGACGTAGAACGCGATGCAGAGCTGGGAGTAGCCGTTCTCCGTGAAGACCCACTCCTGCGGCGGGCGGTTCGCCAGAAACCGCGCCAGCGGACGCCACTCCGCGCGCCCCTCGCGGTAGTAGCGAGACAGGCCGCGCGCGTCGAGCGCGAGGAGGATCGCGAGCAGGCCAACCGCCGCTGGCAGGCCCCACAGGCGCCGAGTGGCGAGGCGGTCCAGCGCCACGGCGGCCAGCGCGACTAAGGCGATGCCGGCAGGAAGGAAGATGCGAGCGACGTCCCAGTAGGGGTAAAGCCGGTAGAGCGTCTCGATCGCG
>DATBIJ010000124.1:0-4460 GCA_036557025.1 Thermoanaerobaculia bacterium
GACCGAATCGAGGCGACGTTGCACGTCGAGGGGCGCGACTTCTGGCTCGACAAGATCGTGACGAAGGGTTACGAGCCGACCCCGGCTCCCGTCGCCGGCGCCGCGAAACCCGAGCCCACCGCCGCGCCCGGCGCGGTCACGCCGGTGCCCAACAAGGGCGTGCATGTCGGCGATGCGATCCCGGACTTCACGCTGACCGATCAGGCCGGGAAGACCGTCCGGCTCTCCGATTTCCGGGGCGACGTCGTCGCCGTGTCCTTCCTCTACACGCAGTGCCCGATCGCCACGGCGTGCCCGATGACGACGGCGAAGTTCTCCAAGATCGACGCCGAGCTCGCGAAGAAGGGGTGGGGCCACCTGCTGATCGTGACCGTCGACCCCGAGCGCGACACGGTCAAGGTCCTCGCGGACTACGCGAAGCGCGCCGGAGCCGACGCGAAGCGCTGGAGGTTCCTGACCGGCACGCCGGCCGCCGTCGCCGACGTGGCGTCGAACTTCGGAGTCATCTACTATCCCGAAGGCAATCAGGTCATCCACGGGCAGGCGGTCGCCGTCATCGACAAGAACGGCAGGCTCTCGAGCATCTACTACGGCGAGCGCTGGGAAGCGCCGCACATCGTTCGCGACCTGGAGAAAGCGAGGAACGGATGACGCGTGCCCGGTTCGCTTCGGCCCTGGTGTTCGGCTCCCTGCTCGCGTTCGGCGTCAGCGTCTACGCGACCGAGGACCATCCCTCCGCCCTCTTCAAGGAGTACTGCGCTGTCTGCCACGGCGAGGACGGCAAGGGCAAGACGCCCAAGGGCAAGCAGCTCAACGCACGCGACTTCACCGACGCCGAGTTCCAGGAGGACGAGACCGACGACGAGATGATCGAGGTCGTGACCGAGGGCGAGATGGACATGCCCTCCTTCAAAAAGAAGCTGACCAAGGAGCAGATCGAGGCCCTCGTCAAGAAGGACGTCCGAGGATTCAAGGGGAAGTAGCTCTCCCGCGTCGCCTGACAGGAACGGCGCGAGGCCGTACACTGGTCGCGTGACCACGCTGGCGCGCGCCATCGAGGGCTTCCTCTCCCACACCGCCGACGAGCGCCGCCATTCGCCCCGCACGGTGCTCGCGTATCGGACCGACCTGGCGCGCTTCCGCGACTTCTGGGAGCGGGAGTTCGCCAACCGGCCGGCCGCGCGGACGCCGCTCGCCGACGTCGACGCGCTCGCGGTCCGCTCCTATCTCGCGTCGCTCCACCGCGCGCGCCTCGCGCACCGCTCGCTCGCGCGCCATCTCTCCACGCTGCGCGGACTGTTCCGATGGGCCTGCCGCGAGGGCTTCCTGGAGAAGAACCCCGCCCGGGGGCTGCCATCGCCGCGCGTGCCCCGCACGCTCCCGCGCGCGATGACGCTTCCCGACACCGAGCGGCTGCTCGCGGCGGACGAGGAGTCGGGCGTGCCCGAGCGCGAGCGGGCCCTCTTCGAGCTGCTCTACGCGACGGGCCTGCGCGTCTCCGAGGCGGCGGGCCTGGATCTGGAGGACGTCGATTTCTCCGCACGGCTCGCGCGCGTGACGGGCAAGGGCTCGAAGGAGCGCATCGTGCCCTTCGGCGAGGAAGCGCTCGCCGCACTGCGCGCGTACCTGCCGATCCGCGCCGCGCTGCGCCAGGCCTCCGCCGACGCCGGCGAGGAGGAGCCCCTCTTCGTCAACCGCCGCGGCGGTCGGCTGACCACGCGTTCGATGGCGCGGCTGTTGAAGCGGCGCCTGCGCGCCGCCGGGCTCCCCGACGAGATCTCGCCGCACGCGCTGCGGCACACCTTCGCGACGCACCTGCTGGAGGCGGGCGCGGACCTGCGAGCGATCCAGGAGCTGCTCGGCCACGCCTCGCTCTCGACCACGCAGAAGTACACGCACCTGGACGCCGCGCGCCTCGCCGCCGTGTACCGTCAGGCCCACCCGAAGGCGTGAAAGACGGGAATCGGGAATCGGGAATGGGGAATCGAGCCCGACTCGTAGCGGGAGCCGTTCTAGCGGCGGCCTGCTTCTCGGCTGCGACGCCGTCGGCGCTGCAGCCGGTCCTCTCCGAGATCGACGCGCGGGTGCGCGCGGAGTTCTGGGACCCGAAGCTCAAGGGCGTGGACTGGGGCGCGGCGGTGACGCGCGCCGGCGGGGAGCTGTCGCAGGCGAAAACCGAGGCCGAGCGCGACTCGGTCTACGACCGGCTGCTCGCGGCCCTCCGCGACTCCCACACCTTCCGGATCCCGGCGTCGCGCCTTCCTCCCGCCGAGTTCGCGTCCCCCGGGCTTCGCATCGGCAGGGAGGGGGACGGCTGGGCCGTCAAGGGCGTGTTGCCGGGATCGCCGGCGGAGAAGGAAGGGATGACGCTGGGCGCGCGGGTGCTCGCGATCGACGGGCGCCCCTACGGCGCGACGCCGACGGACCTGCGCGGCCTCTTCCTGGACCTTCAGGGACGTCCGGGCACGTCGGTCGCCGTGAAGTGGGTTCACAGCGGCGCGTCATCGCCCCGCGTCTCGAACCTGACGCGCGTCTCCGAGCCGCCGGGCGACGCGCAGGTCTGGGGCGGCGCCCGCATCCTCCGCAAGGACGGGCACGCCTTCGGGTACATCCGCCTCTGGGGCACGAGCACGGAGACCACGCTGATGGTCGTCGACCTGCTCGCGGACCGTGTCGAGATCGCGCGCCGCCGGCCCGACCTCGCCGGCTGGGACGCGATCGAAGGCGTCCTGCTCGATCTGCGTGGCAACGTCGGCGGCTACGACTCCGGCATCCTGACCACGCTCTTCTCCGGCGGTTGGACCGCGGGGTCCTTCGTCGAGATCGAGCGCGGCGTGCGGCGGGTCCTGCCGGCGCGCTACGTCCCGCTGCCTGCCGCCGTGCTCGTGAACTCCGGAACGGCGAGCGCCGGCGAGCTGTTCGCGGCGAAGTTCCGCGCGGCCGGCCTGGGGCCCGTCGTCGGGGAGACGACGGCCGGCATGGGGAGCGGGGGAGCCTCGATCACGAGCCTGCCCGACGGGTCGCAGCTCTGGATCACGCGCCGGGCTTTCGAGGACCTCTCCGGGCGCTCGTACGAGGGAAAGGGCCTCGTCCCCGACGTCGCGGTCGCGGACAGGCCGGCGGCGGAGAGCGGCCGGGAGCAGCCCGTCGTCGAGGCCGCACTCGCCGCGCTGGAGGCGAAGCGCAAGGCCGGTGCCCCTCCTCTGCGATAATCGCGCGCGATGCCTCGCCGCCCCATCTGGCGTTCGACCACCGTGCTCTGCGTGCGGCACAACGGCCGCGTGGCCATGGCCTCCGACGGCCAGGTCACCGTCGGCAACACGGTGATGAAGCACTCCGCGGCCAAGATCCGCCGCCTCAAGGGCGGCGACGTCCTGGCCGGCTTCGCGGGCTCCTCCGCCGACGCCTTTGCGCTGTTCTCCCGCTTCGAGGCGAAGCTCGACGAGCACCGCGGCAACCTGGAGCGCGCGGCGATCGAGCTCGCCAAGGACTGGCGGACGGACAAGATGCTGCGTCAGCTCGAGGCGCTCCTGATCGTCGCCGACAAGACCACCTCGCTGCTGCTCTCGGGGACCGGGGATTTGATCTCGCCCGACGAGGGCGCGCTCGCCGTGGGCTCCGGCGGGCCCTTCGCGATGGCCGCCGCACGCGCCTTGCTCAAGCACCGCGCCGACATGAGCGCCGCCGACATCACGCGCGAGGCGCTGCAGATCGCCTCAGGGATCGACATCTACACCAACGATGTGATCACGCTGGAAGAGCTCTGATGGTGTTCCTGATGCCCGGCGAGAAGACCGAGGAGGCCGGCCGCAAGGCGCCCGGCTCGATGACGCCGCGAGAGATCGTCGCCGAGCTGGACAAGTACGTCATCGGCCAGCACAAGGCGAAGAAGGCGGTCGCGGTCGCCCTGCGCAACCGCTGGCGTCGCCAGCGCCTCGAGCCCGAGATGGCGCGGGAGATCCTGCCGAAGAACATCCTGATGATCGGGCCCACGGGCGTGGGCAAGACCGAGATCGCGCGGCGGCTCGCGCGCCTCGCCGACGCGCCCTTCGTCAAGGTCGAGGCGTCGAAGTTCACCGAGGTCGGCTACGTCGGGCGCGACGTCGAGTCGATCGTGCGCGACCTGACCGAGGTCGCCGTGCAGATGGTCCGCGACGAGAAGACGGCCGAGATCCGCGACCGCGCCCGCGCGCGCACGGAGCAGCGGATCCTCGAGCTGCTCTCGCCGGCGCTGCCCGACGCCGAGGGGGACGAGGCGCGCGCTCGGCTGCGACAGATGCTGCGCGAGGGCAAGCTCGAGGACCGCATGATCGAGGTCGAAGTCCAGGACAAGACCTTCCCCTCCTTCGAGATCGTGACGAACCAGGGCATCGAGGAGATGGACATCAACGTCAAGGAGATGCTCCCGGGCCTCTTCGGCGGCCGCAAGAAGCGCCGCAAGGCTCCGATCTCCGAGGCGC
>DATBIJ010000125.1:0-4179 GCA_036557025.1 Thermoanaerobaculia bacterium
CGGCGGCGCGGGCCTCCCCGCGCTGCGCGTAGCAGCAGGCGAGCAGGAAGTCGACGCGTCCGTCGCCATCCCCGTTTCGGCGCGTCGCGCGCTTCAGGTGCTCGATCGCCTCATCGACGTTCCCGCGGTTCTTCTCGAGGACCGCGGCGTAGTAGAAGTCTTCCGGCTCGGACGGCGCGGGGCGGTCGGAGTCCTTGCGCCGCGCGCAGACGGCGAGGTACATGCGGGCGCGGTCGACGAGCTCGCGCTCGTCGGGGTACTTCTGGATCAGGTCGAGGAAATGGCGCTCGCTCTCGTCGAACTTGCGCTTCTGGAGTGCCGCGACGCCGCGGTCGAAGTCCTTCCGCGCGTTCTCGGTGTGGCGGGAAAGCTCCTTGAGGGTCTGGGCCGGCTTGGCCGAGGGCGCATCGCTCCCGCCGCGGAGGCCGAGGCGTTCCATCCTCGCTTCCACCTCGTCGACGCGGACCGAAAGGGCCTCGGCCAGGGCCTGGACGCTCATGCGTCCGGCGTTGTCGGTGAGGAACTGAAGCTCCGCTTCCGTCCAGCGTTTGCCCATTCGTGCTCCTTCGAGCTGTTCGAAAAACGGCGTATTGTAGGGGGACACTGCGGCCCTGTCAAACGAGGCTCGGAATTCCCGCCGGCGCGGGGGCGTTTACCGGATGCCAGGGAGGTTTGCGATGAACGTCCGCCTTCGGACCGTGTTGGCGATCGCCGCCGCGCTCTGTCTCGCCGCGGCCCTCGAGGCCCAGCGGGCGCAGACCATTTCCGGAACCGTCTCCGGCGTGCAGGCACAGGAACGCCTCGTCGTCGTCGCTCCCGAGGGGGGCGGCGCCGAGATCCGGATCGAGTGGAACGCGGAAACCCGCATCACCGGCACGCTCGCGCCCGGGGCGCGGGTCACCGTGCGTTTCGTCGCCCAGTCCGACGGGAAAAACCTCGCGCAGCAGATCACGGTCTCGCGCAGCTAGCGCTCTCCGAGTCACCGAGGGTTCCCTTTGCTACAATCCGAGCAGGACGCGCGGCGCACGCCGCGACGCGAGGAGTCGTAGACGATGGGGATGTACATCATCGCGGAGCCCTGCATCGGCACGAAGGACACGGCCTGCGTGGACGTGTGCCCCGTCGACTGCATCCACCCGCGCAAGGACGAGAAAGAGTTCGAGACCGCCGAGCTGCTCTACATCGACCCGGACGTCTGCATCCAGTGCGGCAACTGCGAGCCCGCCTGCCCGGTGACCGCGATCTTCACGGAAGAGACGATCCCCGAGAAGTGGAAGCACTTCCAGCAGGTCAACGCGGACTGGTACAAGAACCGGGGCTAGCGGCTCCGGATCCGCCTCACTTCTTCCCCTTCAGCACCGACTCGAAGAAGCGGTCCGTGCGCGCGTCGGCATCCTTCGCGTCGTCGGCGCGCATCGCCTGCGGGTTCGACGCGAACCCGTGGCCGGCCTCCGGATAGAACTTCAGGTCGACGACTTTCCCCGCCGCCTTCGCCTTCGCCTCGAACTGCTGAACCATCTCCGGGGGCGGGCCCTGATCCATCCCCCCGAAGTTCCCGAGGATCGGGACGGAGAGCGAGGCGATCTCCTTGTCGTCCGTGAGCGGCCGGCCGTAGTAGACGACGGCGCCCGAGAGCTTCGGCTCGGCGAGGGCGAGGCGCATCGCGTATCCGCCCCCCATGCACCAGCCGACCGCCGCGATTCGCGCCGGATCGACGTCGGGGCGGGCCCGCAGCGCCGCCACGGTCGCCCGCAGGTCGGCGACCCCGCGCGCCGGGTCCAACGCCATCATGTACTGATGCGCCTCGTCGGAGGTCGTCGCGAGCTTGCCGCGATAGAGGTCCGGCGCGAGCGCGACGTAACCCTGCGAGGCGAAGTGGTCCGCCTTGCGCTTGACGAAGTCGTTCAACCCCCACCACTCCTGGATCACGACCACGGCGGGCTTCCTGCCCTCGCCCTTGGGAAGGGCGAGGTACCCGGACGTCGTCTCCGCGCCGCTCTTGAAGGTGATCATCTTGCCCGCGTCCTGCGCGGCCGCGGTTGCGGCAGTCAGCAGGGCCGCAAGAGTGAATGCGGTCTTCATTCGCATCGTCCTCTCCTTTGGTTCGATTCCGATTGGTGCGAGAACGTTCCCGCCAAAGGCGGGAGACGTTTCGCCCCCTCGCGCTCGCGTTCGCGAGTGCGCTCGGGTCCCCGATTCCCGGTCCACGCTATCTTATGGCGTGGCCCTGCTCTTCGACCTTCCCGCGCACGACGAGCGGGCGCGACTCCAGGGCCTCTACGATCGGTTGGCCGCCCGGTTCTCCTTCGGAGAGGCCGTCGTTCGGCTTTCCCGCCGGCGCCTCACCGGGGGCGAGATCGCCTACGGCCACGGATCACCGCACACGATCACGATCTCGGCGCACATGACCGCCGCGGAACGCGAGGCCACGCTGCTTCACGAAGCGGCCCACGCCTGGGCCTTCGACCGGCGCGGGGCGCGGGTCGGCCACGGCCCGCTCTTCCGGCGGCTGGCCGCGCGGCTCGGGGCGGCGCCGGGCCCCGCGCCCGAGACCGAGGCCCTGCGTCGGCATCGCGAGAAGCGGCAGATCGTGTACCTCTGCGAAGGCTGCGAGGAGCAGTTCCGGCGGATGCGCCCGTTCCGGGGGGCGCGCCACTGCCTGCGGTGCTGGCGGGCAGGCCGCCCGTCGCGGCTGCGCCGCCTCTCCGCACGATGACCGCAGACGAGGCGCCCGCGACGCGCCGCGGCGCCCTGCTGGTCCTCGCCGGTGCGCTGCTCTGGTCGACGAGCGGGATCGGCATCAAGGCCCTTCCCGACGGCCCGCTCGCGATCACGTTCTGGCGGTCGGCCATCGCCGCCGTCGCGCTGTTCCTGCTGCTGCGCCCGCGGGTGGCGCGGCTCTCCCCGAGTTTCCTGGCCGCCGTGGTCAGCTACGCCGCCTGCCTGGCGACCTTCGTCGCCGCGACGAAGTGGACCACGGCCGCCAACGCGATCTTCCTGCAGTACAGCGGCGTGCTGTGGGTGCTGATCCTGGCGCCGCTGGTCCTGAAGGAGCCCTTCCGGCCGCGCGACGCGGTCGCGATCGCGGTGGCCTTCGCCGGGCTGGCGCTGTTCTTCGTCGGCGAGCTCTCCGCGCAGGGAAAGAGCGGCAACGCGATGGCGCTGCTCTCCGGAGCGCTCTTCGCGACGCTCGTTCTCTGCCTGCGCAAGGAGCGCGACGCCGGCGCGCAGGCCGCCGTGGCGTGGGGCAACGTCCTCGCCGCCGCCGCGATCCTGCCCTTCGCCCTGCGCGAGCCGCTGCCCACGCCGCGATCCTTCGCGATCCTCGCCTTTCTCGGCGTCTTCCAGATCGCCGCGGCCTACACGTTCTTCGTGCGCGGCCTCGCGACCGTGCCCGCCGCCCAGGCATCGCTCATCGGCATGGCCGAGCCGGTCGCGAATCCCGTCTGGGTCTTCCTCTTCCTCGGGGAGCGCCCCACGCACTGGGCGATCGCGGGCGGCATCATCGTCATCGCGGCCGTCGCGTGGCGCACGCTGAGCACCTCGGCGCCCGCGCCCGGTCCCCCGCCGGATTAACAAGCCGCTAGAACAGATCCTTCTGAATCGCCCCGAGCATCGGCGCGATGTCGTCCAGGACGTCGCGGGCCCATTGCTCGCGCCGGCCGGGCTCCAGCCTCAGGGCGGAGAAGCCCCACTCCGCCATCACCTCGTCGATCTTCGCATCGATGCCGCGCTGGAAGGAGACGTCGACGTCGCGCAGGCCGTCGAAGCGAGGATCCTCGACGATCGGTACCTTGATCAGCCGCGCGTAGCTCTGCGTCCACCAGCGCGCGAGCGGCTCCAGCTGCGGCGCGCGCCCGGAGAAGAGCAGATAGCAGAAGTTGTCCAGAACCGAGCGGTCGCAGATGACGATCTCGGCCTTGTGCTGGGCGGCCAGCTCCTCGGCGATCTCCGTGTGGAAGATCCAGGACTGGGCGTCGATCGTCGTCTCGCGATTGATCGGCAGCGGACAGAAGCGGGCGACCTCGCGGACCATCTCGACGATCCGGTCCTGCTTCTTGAGCAGGGCCGCGAGCTCGAAGCAGAGCGTGGTCTTCCCGACCCCGTGCGATCCAATGAAGGCGATTTTCATATCGTAAATCGTGAATCGTGAGTCGTGAATCGTAGATCGGGAATCGT
>DATBIJ010000126.1:0-3108 GCA_036557025.1 Thermoanaerobaculia bacterium
CATGCTGCGCCTTGCTGCGGAGCGTCTTCAAGAAGGACTCCTGATAGAGCCGTCCCATGCCGCGCTCCATGTGCCGCGACCCGGCGGCCAGATCGTAGGGCACCGAGAGCGCCGCGGCCGCGTCGAGCACGCGCTCCCCCGCCGTCTCGCCGAGCCACTTCAGCAAGGCGTTGCCGCCCAGCGACACCCCGACGGCGAGGAGCGGGGCGCCCGGCTCCCTCGATCGCAGCCCGCGCGCGATTTCATCGAGGTCTCCGGTGTCCCCGGAGTGGTACAGCCGCGCCGTGCGGTTGGGAATCATCCGGTCGAGGCGCTGCGGATCTCGCGCGCAGGAGCGGAAGTTGAGGGTCGTGGCGCGCCAGCCTCTCGCGGCGGCCAGCGCCATCAGGCCCTGGACGTAGACGGAATGGGAGCTCCCCTCGAGGCCGTGCAGGACCAGCAGCCGGGGCGATCCCGGCGGACGATCCGCATCCCCATCCACGTGGTCGAGAAGGACCTGGTCCCCGTCTCTGGTCTGCCAGACCTCCCGGCGCATCGTGACCAGGCGGCGCGGGCGCGCGGCCCGCCCCCAGAGCGTCTGCAGGTGCGCCCCGGGCAGCCAGCGCGCCGGATGAAAGGGCGGGACGGATTCCCGCCGGTTCGACCCCTTCTCCACCGCCTTTGCCCCTTGCTCCCCCGAGTTCATCCCCGCTCATCCCTCCGATGCCTGGCTCCGTCCCAAAAACACATGCCCTTCTCCTCCGTAAAGATGTATCACTGCAACCTGGTTACGAGCGGAGGAGTAATGACTATGTCCCGACGCATCCTCGTCTTGGCCCTCGCCTCGATCGCGACGGCCGCGATGGTCCCGAAGATCGGCCATGCGGCCGAGCCGGCGGCTTCGGCGGCCGGCGGATTTCAGGTCCCCGTCGATTATCACAAGCTCCCCAATGGCCTGAAGGTGGTCCTGTCCCGCGACGCCACGGCGCCCAAGGCGGTCGTCGCCGTCTACTACAACATCGGCTTCCGGATCGAGCCCAAGGGACGGACCGGGTTCGCGCACCTCTTCGAGCACCTGATGTTCCAGGGCTCCGAAAACCTCGGGAAGATGGAGTTCATCAAGCTCGTGCAGTCGAACGGCGGCGTGATGAACGGCTCGACCCGATTCGACTTCACCAACTACTTCGAGATCGTTCCCAGCCACACGCTGGAGACGGCGCTCTGGGCCGAGGCCGACCGCATGCGCAGCCTCGCGATCACCCAGGAGAACCTGACCAACCAGCAGGGGGTCGTGACCAACGAGGTCAAGGTCAACGTCCTGAACCGCGCCTATGGCGGCTTCCCGTGGCTCGACCTTCCCCAGTACGCCAACACCAACTGGTACAACGCTCACAACTTCTACGGCGACCTGAAAGAGCTCGAGGCCGCCACACTCGAGGACGCGCGGCAGTTCTTCGCGGACTATTACACGCCGTCCAACGCGGTCCTCGTCGTCGCCGGCGAATTCGACGCGAAGCAGACGCTGGCCTGGATCCACAAGTACTTCGACGGCATCCCGTCGCGGCCGCGCAAGGCGGCACCGGATGTCTCCGAGCCTCGCCAGGAGCAGGAAAAGCGGGCCTCCAAGGACGACGCGCAGGCGACGCGCCCGGCGCTGGCCGTCGGGTACCACGCTCCCACGCGCAACACGCCCGAGTACTGGGCGATGGGGCTGATCGACCAGATCATGGTCCAGGGCCGCGACAGCCGGCTCTACGACGCGCTGGTCCAGAAGAGCGGTCTCACCGGTGACGTCAACGGCTCCATCAACCCGCTCGGCAGCATGCTCAACATCAACGGGCCGACGCTCTGGATGACCTGGCTGTTCCACGACGCGGACAAGACACCCGACAAGATCCTCGCGGCGTTCGACGCGGAGGTCGAGAAGATCCGCTCGACTCCCGTGGACAAAGCGACCCTCGATCGCGCGCTCGTGAAGTACCGCTCGGCCTTCTACGACGAGATGGAGAACCTCTTCGGATTCGGCCGCGCCGACCTTCTCGCCTCCTTTGCGCTGTTCGACGACGACCCGGCGCGGATCAACAAGATCGAGGGGGAGCTGCGCAAGGTGACGCCCGAGCTCATCCAGAAGACCGCGCAGGAGTACCTGCGCCCCGGCAACCGAACGATCCTGACCGTCGTCCCGAAGGCCGCTGCAAAGCCGGCCGCGGGCGCCGCGTCGTAGGAGCCAACATGCGCAAAACGACCACCCTCGCCCTCGCGGCCGCGCTGGCGCTCGCGGCGCAGGCCGGAGCCCAGGGAACGGCCGCGCCCGCGGCCCCCGCGGCGCCCCCCATGGTGAAGAAGCAAGCGCCGCCGGCGCCCGGAGCTCCCGCGCCTTTCGCGCTCCCGGCGCGGCGCCGCTTCACGCTGGACAACGGTCTCCAGGTTTCGCTCGTGCAGTACGGAACCGTCCCGAAGGTCGCCGTGGAGCTGGCGGTCCGCGCCGGCTGGGCGAACCAGAAGCCCGAGCAGGTCTGGCTCGCGGATCTCACCGGAGACCTGATGCGCGAGGGCACCAAGACGAAGACCGCGACGCAGATCTCGGAGTCCGCGGCGAGGATGGGCGGCGAGCTGACCGTCAACGTCGCCGCCGACACCACGGAAGTCGGCGGCGAGGTTCTCTCCGAGTTCGGGGCGGCCTATGTGGCGCTCGTGGCCGACGTCGCGATGAATCCCTCGTTCCCCGAGTCGGACTTCGCGCGTCGCAAGGCGGACCGCGTCCGGCAGCTCGCGCTGGCCCGCACGCAGCCGCAGCCGCTCGCGCAGGAGCAGTTCCTGAAGGCGCTCTACGGCGACCACCCGTACGGGCGCCTCTTCCCGACCGAGGCGATGATCCAGGGCTACTCGCTCGCGGATGTCCGCGGCTTCTACGACGCGAACTTCGCTGCCGGCCGCGCCCGGCTCTACGTCGTCGGCCGGTTCGACGAAGCCGCCGTCGAGAAGGCGATCCGCGAGTCCTTCTCGGGCTGGGCGCGCGGCACGGCGGCCGCGGCGCCGGCGGCCGCTCCGAAGAGCGAGCGGGCGGTCCACTTCGTGGACAAGCCGGGCGCGGTCCAGTCCACGCTCATCCTGGGCCTGCCGGTCACC
>DATBIJ010000127.1:0-2277 GCA_036557025.1 Thermoanaerobaculia bacterium
CGGACGAGAACCTACGAGCCATCGAGGAGGCCTTTCGCGTGCGCTTGGCGGCGCGCGGCAACGAGATCTCCGTCGTCGGGGACGGCCCGGGGGAGGATGCCGCCCGCCGGCTGATCACGGCGCTCTCGGAGCTCCTGGATCGGGGTTATCCCCTCAAAGGAAGCGATGTGCCCACGGCCATCCGGGTCCTCCAGGAGGACCCCGCCGCCGACCTGGTCCGTTTCTTCACCGAGACGCCGTTCGGCCCCACGATGAAGGGGGTCGTTTCGGCGCGCAACATCAAACAGCACCTCTACGTGCAGACCATCGAGAAGAGCGATCTGGTGCTGGCGATCGGTCCGGCCGGCACGGGCAAGACCTACCTCGCCGTTGCGATGGCGGCGGCCCACCTGCTGGAGAAGCGGGTCAAGCGCATCGTCCTTGCAAGGCCCGCCGTGGAGGCGGGGGAACGGCTGGGATTCCTGCCGGGAGACATGGTCGAGAAGGTCAACCCATATCTGCGGCCGCTGTACGATGCGCTCTACGACCTCCTGGGGTACGAAAAGACGGCGAAGTACCTCGAGCGCGAGGTCATCGAGATCGCGCCGATTGCCTTCATGCGCGGCCGGACGTTGAACGACGCGTTCGTCATCCTGGACGAGGCGCAGAACACGACCTCCGAGCAGATGCGGATGTTCCTGACCCGGATCGGATTCGGCTCGAAGGCCGTCGTCACGGGGGACGTCACGCAGGTCGACCTTCCTCAGGGAAAGACCTCGGGTCTGCGGGAGGCGCAGCGGATCCTCGCCGGCGTGGAAGGCATCCGCTTCGTGCTCTTCGACGAGCGGGACGTCGTGCGACATCCGCTCGTCCAGAAGATCATCACCGCCTACGAAGCCCTCGATCGTGAGCGCGAAGCCTCGGCCGGCGGGCGCTCCGAAAGCACGCGCTAGAGATGGCCAACACCGAGGGTTCCGCCCGACGGGCGGGCACGATGAGCCGCATCCGCCGCCACCGAGAGACGCGGAGAGACGGCGAGCCACCGCGCAGCGGGTGGCAACGCGTTCGGCCGTTCCTGGTCGCCGCCGCCTACGTTCTGGTCACCACGCTCGTGTACGCGCCGGGACTGTCGTTCCGCACGGCGCCGATCCGGGCGGGGGAGATTGCGCGCCGCGACGTCGTGTCGCCGCGCGATCTGATCGTGCCGGACGCCGAGGCCACGGCCCGCCGCCGGACCGAGGCGGCCGCGGAGGTCCTGCCGGTCTACGACCTCGACGCGCAGGCCGCCGACCGCTTCGAGCGGGAGCTGCGGGCTTCCTTCGCGCGCGCCCGCGACGCCATGAGCGCCGCGACGCGCGCGGGCAGCCTGCCGCAGGGCGTCCGCGACGCCTTCGAGCTGCCGATCGGCGACGAGGCGCTCAAGGCGCTGGCGCGCCTCTCCTTCTCGAAAGAGCTCGAGGAGACGCTCGTGCAGGCCGGGACCGAGCTCTACCGCACGGGGATCGTCGACAACCGCGAGCTGTTCATTTCCAACCGCGAGAGGGGCATCGTCCAGCGCGACTCGCTCACGGGGCGGGAGTCGCGCCGGCGCGATCTCGGCGCGGTCGTCGAGTACGGATCCGAGACCAAGAGCGCCGCCGCCACGCGCCTGGAGGGACTGCCGTTCAAGACCCGGGAGCGTTCGGAGGTCGCCGCGTTCCTGGCGGCGTCGCTGCGGCCCAACCTCTCTTACAACTCCGCGGAGACCGCGCGGCGCGTCGAGGAGGCGAAGGCTTCCGTCGAGAGCGTGCTGACGAAGATCCCGCGCGGAAAGGTGATCGTGCGGCGAGGCGACGAGGTCACGCCGCGCGCCGCGCAGTGGATCGCCGCGGCGCGGGCCTCGGCGGCGGACCCCTCGACCTGGGGGCGCGTGCTGGGCAGCTTCCTGCTGGCCACGCTCGCGGTCGTGGCGTTCTGGTTCGACGCCAAACGCCAGCGCCGCCGGCGTCGCGAGCGGCGCTGGGACGTCGTGTACGGCTCCGTGCTGGCGACCGGGATCCTCTTCGCGCTCGTGACGCGCGGCTTCTTCTCGCTCTCGCAGGGGCTCTCCTCCAGCATGGAGGGGACCAGCTGGGCGGCCCACACCTACTACGCGATCCCGTTCGCCGCGGGCTCGATCGTCGTGACGCTGGTGGCGGGCATGGGGCCCGCCCTGCTCTTCGCGGCGGTGTCCGCCGTCGGGGCGGGCCTGCTGATGGGCCAGAGCTTCGGCTTCGCCCTCTTCGCGCTCGTCGGGTCGCTCGCGGGGATCTTCGGGCT
>DATBIJ010000128.1:0-9089 GCA_036557025.1 Thermoanaerobaculia bacterium
TAAAGCCTCGAAGCGCGGCAGTGGACCGATTGTCCTCGCGGCCCTTTCTCCGCAAGGCCATCGTGCGGCTGCCCAGGTTCCTCTGGCCGGTCCCGCCCGCCTACGGGCACGTGATCGCCTTCGACGAGACCGGCACCATCGTGGCGGATCTCCAGGACCCGAGCGGCGACTACCCCGAGACGACCGGGGTGACCGAAACGGCGGACCGGCTCTACGTCCAGAGCCTCCATGCGAAGAGCGTCGGATGGTTGCCGAAGCCGGCGGCGGAATTTAGGTAAGCTCTTCTCGTCGTGCTTCTCGCGATCCTGCTGTCCCTCGCCGTCGCGGCCGCCACACCGCCCGACTCCCTCGAGGTGCGCCACACGCCGCAGAACGGCACCCTGCCCGTGGAGATGGGGGCGCTGTCGGCGCTTTCGGTTCGAGAGCCCTTCCGCTACGTCGGCGGGCAGCGCTTCATCCTCAGGGGCGTCGCGAATGCCGAGCAGCACTTCTTCGTGGTCGCGGATGAGGCCGGACGCATCGCGCGACTCTATTGGATCCAGATCGAGGAGTTCCTCCCCCAATCGACCGGGGCCTACGACTACTCGAAGGACCAGGTCGTTTCCGAGGGAGTCCGGCTCTTCGTCAACGTCCGAACCTACGACGCACCGCCGGCCTCGGGATCGGACCGCGAGAGAGCATCTCTGTTCCTGAAATCCCGCGGCTACACGATGCCGGACGGCGCGACACGCGTTCGCCTGGTCTACTTGCCCGAAACCCCCGCGCGCCGGGAAGTCATGATCGTCTACCTCGAGGCGGGTGAGTCGGCGAAGTCGGCCCTGGAGGGAGAGCTCACGTCGCGGGCTACGGAATCCCTGACGCTCGAAACCCGACGCTGAGTCTCAGCGGCCTCCGGCCGTCTTCGTCGCGGACCCCGCGGAGGAGTCGGCCTGCGCGACCGCCGGCGACCACCAGGTCAGGATCTTCCTCACGTACCCCAGCGTCTCCTTGTAGGGCGGCACGCCGCCGTAGGTATCCACGGCCCCTTCGCCGGCGTTGTAGGCGGCGAGCACGAGCTCCGGTCGGTGCCCGAAGCGCTCGGCCAGCATCCGGAGGTACTTCGTCCCGCCGCGGATGTTGGAGGCGGGATCGAACGGCCGGCGCACCGCGAGGCGCTTCGCCGTCGCCGGCATCAGCTGCATGAGCCCGCGTGCGCCCTTTCGAGAGACCGCCCGGGGCTGGTAGCCCGACTCGGCTCGAATGACCGCGGAGACGAGCGAGGCGTCGACGTTGTGGGCCTTCGCCTCCCTCTCGATGATCGCGTCGTAGGGGGTCCCGTAGAGCGCCTTGCGGCCCTCCTTCCAGGAGAGGTCGTAGAGGGCGTCGGGTTCCGGCTCGGGGATGCCCTCGACGATCACCTCGGAGACCTCGACCTCGTCCTCGACGATGCGCTCGACGCGGTCGAGGTCGATCGAGTAGCCACCGCCGCCGGGAAGCGTGAGCTCGATCTGGCCCTCGGCTTCGTGCACCGCGTAGGCGGCGACCTTGACGACGCGGCCGTCCTCCAGGACGACGAGATCCGCCCGCGCCGCGCGCGGGGAGGCGAGCACCGCCCCGGCGGCGAGGGCCATGAGTGCCAATTTGCGCATGCGGCGAGCCGTAACGCCGGCGGCCGGCCGGCTCTTCCCGGGGGTCATTCTGGGGATGATTTTCGCACGGGACGGCCCTGACCCTTCCGTGCCCGCGGATGGAACTGGTCATAGATCCCGCGCAGGCGGGACTTGGAGACCTGCGTGTAGATCTGGGTCGTCGAGATGTCCGCGTGGCCCAGCATCATCTGCAGGGCCCTCAGGTCCGCCCCGTGCTCCAGCAGGTGGGTCGCGAAGGAGTGCCGGAGCCGGTGCGGGGTCAGGCGCGACTTGACCCCGGCGCTGCGCCCGTACTTCTCGACGAGCTGCCAGAACCTCTGCCGCGTCATGGCCGTCCCGCGCGGCGTGAGGAACAGAGCCGCCGCGCGCTTGTTGTCGAGCACGGGCCGGACCTCCTCCAGGTAGCGCTTCATCCAGCGGCCCGCGGAGCGCCCGAACGGCACGATGCGCTCCTTGCCGCCCTTGCCCGTCACGCGCAGGAACGCCGCCTCGAGATCGACGCGGTCCCTCGGCAGCGACACGATCTCCGAGACCCGAAGGCCCGACGCGTACATCAACTCGAGCATCGCCCGGTCGCGCAAGCCCAGCGGCGAGGCGACGTCCGGCGCCGCGAGAATGTCCTCCACCTCCTCCTCCGTGAGCGTCCGCGGCAGCGAGAGCCCCCGTTTGGGATTCGAGAGATCGGCCGTCGGGTCGGCGGGAAACCCGCGGTGCACCGACGCGAAGCCGTAAAAGCCCCGCAGCGCCGAGAGGAAGCGCGCGGACGACCGCGCCGAGATCCCCCGCGCCCGCACCTCCTTGAGGTATCGCCCGAGATCCGCCCGGGTCGCACCGCGCGCGGTCAGGCGGTGACGCGCCAGCCACTCTCCGAACGCGGTCAAATCCGAGCCGTAGGCGCCCACGCTCGCCGGCGAGAGGCCGCGCTCGACCGCGAGGTGATCGAGGTACGAAGGCAGATCCCGGTCGAGAAACTCCGAGGCCGCCCGCCCTGCGGCGGGCTTATCGCGCGGCCGGGGAGGCCGAGCGGGCATGGACGATGGCGAGGATCTCCTCGTCGCTCAGGATCGCGTCGCTCTGCTTGGCCCTCGCGAAGATGGCGTCCACGAGCTCCGCCCGCGGCTCGATGCCGCGCTCGGAGAGCCAGTACTGCACGTTGGAGAGGCCGCACATCGGCCCGATCTCGATGACCTGACGGCGGCCGACCATCCCGGCCGGAACGCCGGAGTAGACGCGGTCCGCGAGCCAGTCGTCCCCCTTCTTGCGCGCCTTGATGATCGCCGCGGCGTGGACGCCCGTTCCGGTGCGGAAGGCGTCCTTCCCGAGGATCGGGTAGTTGTCGGGGATCGGGACGCCGGTCGCCTCGGAGGTCGCGCGGCAGTACTCCTCGAGCTTCGAGAGATCGCGGTCGATCCAGCCCAGCAGCTGGAGGTTCACCAGCAGCTGGTCCATCGGCGTGTTGCCGACGCGCTCGCCGATGCCGATCGCGCAGGCGTGGACCCGGTGCGCGCCCGCCTCGAGCGCGGCCAGCGAGTTCACGACGCCCAACCCGCGGTCCTGGTGTCCGTGCCAGTCGATCTTCACGTCGGGATCGACCTCGTGAACGGCCTTCGAAACGAAGCGGACCAGCGCCCGCGCTCCGTCCGGCGTGGCATGGCCGACGGTGTCGCAGACGCACGCCCGCTTGGCGCCCGCGCGCACCGCCGTCTGGTACAGGCGCTTGACGTGCTCCGGATGCGCCCGCGTCGTGTCCTCGGTCACGTACATGACCGGGAGGCCTTCCCGGACCGACATCGTGACGGCGTCCTCGGTCAGCCGCACGAGCCGCTCGATCTCCCAGTCCTCCGCGTACTGCCGGATCGGCGAGGAGCCGATGAACGTGCAGACCTCGATCGGGATGCCGACCCTCTGGGAGATCTCGATGACCGGCCGAATGTCCGCCTCGACCGTGCGCGCGGCGCAGTTGGGCCGGATCTTCAGCCCGGAGTCGACGATCTCGCGCGCGAGCCGCTCGACCGTCCGGACGACGTGGGGCCCGGCGCCCGGCAGGCCGATGTCCGCGGAGTCGATCCCCAGCTCCTCCATGAGGTGCAGGAGCCGCAGCTTCTGCTCGATCGACGGGCTCTTGACGGAGGGGGACTGAAGGCCGTCGCGCAGCGTCTCGTCGTCGAGCTCGACGGTGCCGCGGGCGGGCTTCGGCGCCGTCTCGGCACGGTTCCAGTCGTACACGAGCTCGGACTCGGGGGGACGGGTCGCGGGAGCCACGGAAAAAGTCTACTCTCCCTGGAACTTCGCGGCGCGCTTCTCCAGGAAGGCCGTCATGCCCTCCTTCATGTCCTTGGTGGACGCGCACAGGCCGAAGAGCGTCGCCTCGTGCCGCAGCCCCTCCGACAGGGGCATCTCCAGCCCCGACCGCACGGCGTCCAGCGCCGCCCGGCAGGCGATCGGCCCGTTCGCGACGATCTTGCCCGCGAGCTCCTTCGCCGCCGCCAGCGCCTGCCCCGCGGGCACGACGCGGTTCACGAGGCCGATGCGGTGCGCCTCCGCGGCCGTCACGCCCTTCTCGGAGGTCAGGATCAGCTCCAGCGCCCGGGCGCTTCCCACGAGGCGCGCGAGCCGCTGCGTGCCGCCGTAGCCCGGCAGGATACCCAGCGAGGTCTCCGGGAGACCCATCTTCGCGTTCTCCGACGCGACGCGGAGCGTGCAGGCCAGTGCCAGCTCGAGCCCCCCGCCGTACGCGAAGCCGTTGATCGCCGCGATCGTCGGGACCGGGAGGCCGGAGAGGCGGTTCAGGACGTCCTGCCCCCGCCCGGCGTGGTCGCGTCCGGCGAGCGGCGTCAGCGTCGCGAGCTCGCCGATGTCCGCCCCCGCGATGAAGGCCTTCTCCCCCGCTCCGGTCACGATGACGCAGCGCAGGGCGGAGTCCGTCGCCGCGGCGTCGACGGCGGCGGAGAGCTCCTCCATGACCGCCGTGTTCAGCGCGTTCAGCTTCTCGGGACGCGTGACGGTCAGGACGCGGATAAAACCGTCGTTCTCGATCGCAACGAGGGGACTCATGAGGTGTACTCGTAGAAGCCGCGCCCGGACTTGCGCCCGTAGCGGCCGGCCAGCACCATCCGCTTCAGCAACCCGGGGGGCGCGAAGCGCTTCTCCCGATACTCGGCGAACATGATCTCCGCGATCGCGTAGGTCGTGTCGAGCCCCACGAAGTCGAGCAGCTTCAGCGGTCCCATCGGGTGGCCGCAGCCCAGCTCCATGCCTTTGTCGATGTCCTCCGCCGAGCCCACACCGTCCTCGAGCGCCCGCACGGCGTCGAGCAGGTACGGCACGAGGATGCGGTTGACGATGAAGCCCGAGTTGTCGCGGGTCTTGATCGGCTCCTTGCCCAGGGCCTTCGCGAAGCCGTAGACCTCTTCGAACGTCGCCTCGGACGTCTGCAACGCCCGAACGACCTCCACCAGCTTCATCACCGGCACCGGGTTGAAGAAGTGCAGGCCGGCGAAGCGGTCGGACCGCCTGGTCGACGCCGCCAGCTCCGTGATCGTCAGCGAGGAGGTGTTCGAGCAGAGGATCGTCTCGGGCTTGCAGGCGCGATCCAGCGTGCCGAAGGTCTCCTTCTTGAGCTCCAGGTTCTCCGAGATCGCCTCGATGACGAGGTCGCAATCGGCGAGCTCCTCCAGCGTCGTCGTCGTGCGGATTCGGCCGCGGATCCCGTCGCGATCCTGCTCGGAGAGCTTCTTCTTCTCGACGGCCTTGGCGAGCGAGGACTCGATCCTGCCGAGCCCCTTCTTCGCGAAGCCCTCGTCGACCTCGCGCACGATCGTCTCGAAGCCCGCCCGCGCGGCGACCTCCGCGATGCCAGAGCCCATCAGCCCGGCCCCCAGCACGCCCACCTTACGAATGCTCATCGTTCATCTCGTCCTTCTCTTGTTCCTCCGCAGCGGCCTCGGCCCGCGGCTCCGACTCCCCCACGTCGCCCTCGGGCGGCTCCTCGAAAGCACGCCCGCAGAATTCCGAAAGGGTCAACTGCGGAGAGAACGCGGGCCCCGGCAACGCGGTCAGGGGCGAGTGCGGCGCCACGCGGATCCATCCCGCCTCCGACCAGCGGCGCAACGTCTCGCGGCAGAGATCGCCGTCGTTCAGGGTGGCCATGACGGCGTTCAGATCCGCCGACCCGTGAGCCTTCAACGCCTGGAGAAAGTCGTCGACCGCCGCGGAACGAACCGGGAAGTCCAGGATTCGTTCCGTCCAGTTCAGCGGCCGCCTCCCGCCTCGGAGTTCTCCAGGACGACGGCGATTCCCTGACCGCCGCCGATGCAGGCACCCGCGAGGCCGTAGCGGACGCCGCGGCGCCGCATCTCCTTCAAGAGGGTCAGCGTGCAGCGAGTGCCGCTCGCCCCGAGCGGGTGGCCCAGAGCGATCGCGCCGCCGTTGACGTTGAGCTTCTCGCGGTCCAGCCCGAGCTCGGCGATCACACCGAGGATCTGTCCGGCGAACGCCTCGTTGATCTCCCAGAGGTCGATCTGATCCTGCGTCATGCCGGCGCGGCGGAGCGCCGCGCGCGCCGCCGGCGCCGGGCCGATGCCCATCAGCTCCGGCTCGCAGCCCACCGCGGCCCAGGAGATCAGGCGTCCGAGCGGGCGCTTGCCCTTCGCCGCCGCGTTCTCCGCGGAGGTCACGACGACCGCGGCCGCGCCGTCGACTATGCCCGACGCGTTGCCGGCCGTCACCAGGCCGTCCTTTCCGAACGAGGGCGGCAGGGCGGCGAGGCCTTCCAGCGTCGTGTCGGGACGCAGGTGCTCGTCTTTCTCGACCTTGATCGTCTTCCTGCCCGCCTTGACTTCGACCGGCACCACCTCTTCCGACAGGCGGCAGGAGCTCCAGGCAGCGGCGGCCCGCTTCTGCGACTGATAGGCGTACTCGTCCTGCTGCTCGCGCGTGATCCCGTACTTGCGGGCGACCTTGTCCGAGGTCTGCGCCATCAGGAGCCCGGAATAGGTGTCGAGCAGGGCCACCATCAGGGAATCTTCGAGCGCGCCTTGCCCCAGCCGCAGCCCCTTGCGCGCGCCACGGACGACGAACGGCGCCTGGGACATGTTCTCCATGCCGCCGGCGAGGACCGTCTCGGCCTCCCCCAGCAGGATGCGGTGGGCCCCCTGCACGATCGACTCGAACCCGGATCCGCAGAGCCGGTTCACGGTCACCGCCGGGACTTCCTTGGGAACTCCCGACTTCAGCCCGACGTGCCGGGCGCCGTAGATCGCGTCGCCCGAGGTCTGCTGGGCATTTCCGAAGATCACGTGGTCGATTTCGGAGGGGTCCGTTGCGGTCCTGGTCAGGGCCTCGCGGGAGGCGTGGACGGCCAGATCGATGGCCGAAACGTCCGAAAACGACCCGTTGAACGAGGCCATGGGCGTCCGGGCGCCGTCGAGGATGACGATGTCTTTCACCATGAGGGAATCTATAGCAACTGGGGCCGGGAGGATTCTCGCGTCAGCCCCCCGTGGGCCGCCAGCGCGGCCTCGTGGAACCGTCGCCGCACGGGATGAAAGTCCTTTTCCCGAATCTCGGGATGGATGCGGTTCGTCAGCAGGATCAGCACGAGGTCGCGCTCCGGATCGACCCAGAGAGAGGTCCCCGTGAAGCCCGTATGGCCGAAGGCCGAGGAGGAGAACTGCGGCACCGCGGAGCCCGCGCCGCGCGAGAGCTGCCAGGCGAGGCCGCGCGCCTCGGGCAGATCCGGCGTCCGATCGTCGAGAAAGCCCGGCGGCGGATCGAGCAGCCACCGACGCGCGAGATGCCACACGTCGCGCGCGGTGCCGAAGAGCCCGGCGTGCCCCGACACGCCGCCCCGGCGCAGGGCGTTGCCGTCGTGAACTTCGCCGCGCACGACGCCGGTGCGGAAGCGCGGATAGTCGAGCCCCCGCTCGGCCGTCATCGCGCGCTCGGTCGCGTCCCCTTTCTCGGTCGCGGCCGTCTGGCGCGCCGCTCCGGGTGCGTAAGATGCCCGGGATTTCGCCGGTGCCGCGACCATCTCGTCGAACAGCGTCGCGAGGGGCGCCGAGAAGAAGGTCTCCAGGATGTCGCCCAGGAGCACGAAGTTCAGGTCGCTGTAGATCACCGCGGCTCCGGGACGTTGCTCCGGCTCCAGCGTCGCCAGCGTGCGCCGGTAGGCCTCCGCGCCCTCGCCGCGGACGTAGAGCGGGTACCAGGCCCGCAGGCCGGAGGTGTGCGTCAGCAGGCTCGCGAGCGTGATGCCGTCGAAGCGCGTCTGCTTCCAGTCCGGGAGGAAGCGCCCGGGAGGCGACGCGAGATCCAGTCCGGAGGAAATGGCCGCGGCCGTCAGCGCCCCGCTCGCGAGCGGCTTGGTCAGGCTCGCGAGATCGAAGCGCGTGTCCTCCGAGATCGGATCCTCCTCCGGCTCGACCGCGGCGTCCCCGGCCGCGGCCGCCTCCAGGATCCTCTCGGTAGTGCCGGCGAGCGCGACGCCGCCGGGAAAGGAGCCCTTGTCGACCTCCTCGCGGAGGAATCGCGCGAGCGCGCTCACGGCCGCAGAGGGCCGATCTCGCCCATTCGGTCCGAGACCCTTTTCACGTTGGCCGCCAGCGCCGGACTGAGCCGCTCCCGGCGGACGGACGTCGCGGCCTCCTTCTCCAGGGCCGCGATCTGTGCGTCCATCGTGCGAGCGGTCTCCGGGTCCGCGACCTTGCGCCGCGTCTCGCGCATCGAGGCGAGCGCGGCCTCGTAGGTCTTTGCCGCGCCGTCCCGAACCTCCCGCTCCTCGAGGACCTCGAGCGCCTCCACGATCCGCGCGCGAACCCAGTCGTACTCCGCGGTCGGCACGCCCAGGACCGCCGCCGACTCCACGTCGGAGCGCCCCGAGCCCTCCCCGGCCCGGGCGCGCTCCGCGCGCGCGGAACGGCGGACGCGCAGGAACATGTCGATCTGCTTGTCGGTGACGACGCCGTTCGCCGGCGGCCGAAAGCCGCTCGACATGGCGGCGGCGGCGGTTTGAACCGGCGCGGGGGCCGCGGGCAGGGGGACCCTGGACTCTTTCCGACCGCATGCGGCGGTCGCAACGAGGGCGATCAGCGCCGCCGGAATCCCGCAACGCATTGGCGCCAGTGTATCTCCCGAAGGGGCGTGCCCCGCGCCGCGGACGGATCGCATAAAATCTTCTGTTGCGGTCCGGGATGATCGACAAAATCGGCAAATACGAGATCTCCGAGCAGATCGGCGTCGGCGGCTTCGGGGCCGTCTTCCGGGGCCGGGATCCCTTCATCAAGCGCGCCGTCGCGATCAAGACCTGTCAGGTCAACGACGACGAGATCAAGCGCCGCTTCTTCCGGGAGGCGGAGCTCGCCGGCAACCTCCACCACCGCAACATCACGACGATCTTCGACTTCGGCGTCGAGAACGACGTTCCCTACATCGTCCAGGAGTTCCTGACCGGCGAGGACCTGG
>DATBIJ010000129.1:0-8159 GCA_036557025.1 Thermoanaerobaculia bacterium
GCCCGGAAGCTTGCGCTTCACCTCGGGAAGCCAGTCCAGCACGAGCCGCATGTCCGTGGACGCGCCCATCGTCCGGCGATGCCCGGATGGTTCAGCGACGCCAGGACCTGCGCTTCGCGCTGGAAGCGCGCCAGCCGCTCCGCGTCGGCCGCGAAGGCTTCGGGCAGGATCTTGATCGCAACGTCGCGGTTCAGCCGCGAGTCGCGCGCCCGGTAGACCTCGCCCATCCCGCCGGATCCGAGGGGAGAAAGAACCTCGTAGGGACCGAGTTTCGTTCCGGCGGAGAGCGTCACTTGATCCCCTCGACGACGAACAGCTCCGAGATGGTCTGGCTATACGAGTACACGTAGCTCTTTCCGTCGCCGGAGACCACTCCGTACCACGGTCCGGATCCCGCCGGCCGGTCGGGCGGTGCCGCAAGCCATGGCTCCCGGCGGTTCAGCTCCAGATCGACGCGCCACACGCGGTTTTCCGGCTGGTTGTCGTTGACGAAGAGATATCGGCCGTCCACGCTCCACCCGGCTCCCCACTCGCCCGGCTGGTTCCCCGATATGGGTCGAGGCGGCCCGCCATCGAGCGGGTAGATCTGAGCCCTGCCGTCGTCTTCCACGGCGAAGAGGAACTTGCCGTCCGGAGACACCATCGGCGGCCCGCTGATGCGCGCGGGACCGACCGGACGAAGCGGCCCCCCGGGAAGCTTCGCAACGAAGGTCCCAAGCGCCTCGCCGGGACGCGCGCCCACAAGCAAGAGCTGATCGCCCGGCAGGAGGCCGCCGCCTCGGAGGCGAAGGCCGAAGTCCGGCAGGACCCGGGGTTGCCCCGTGCCGATCGGCAGCACGACGAGCTTTTGCTGCGGTCCCGGAACCAGCGCGACGACGCCCTTCTCGTCCGGTGTGAACGCCATGGCGATTCCGTCACCCAGGCGCACGGCGGGCGATCCGTCCGTCCTGCGGATGAAGACACCGGGAGCCTCGCCGCTGCCCTCCCCCTGCTCATCGAAGAGGATCTGCGAGCCGTCCCGAGACATCTCGATGACAGACGTACTGCCGAGCCACGAGAGATCCCGCTCGCGCGGCTGCCCCGCTGGCCGGCACATCACGACGTGACGCGACGTCCGCTCTTCGATCAGGAGACGGCCGTCCGCGGCGACGTCGCGCAGAAGGAGCCTTCCGGGCCCCGAGAGAATCCGCCGCTCGCCGCGACCGTCCGGGGAGATGGAGCGGATGACCAGATTGGCGCCGTGTTCGGCAGAGGCAAAGAAGATCTGCTTGCCGGACGGACTCCATCCGACGCCGTTCGCCGAGGCCCATTCCTTCGTCAGGGTCGTCTTCTTTCCCGCGCGGTCCACGACGGCCAGAGAGCCGCGATCGTCCTCGACCAGAGGATTGTCGATGAAGGCGACACGCTCTCCGTCGGGAGAGACCCGCAGGTACGTGATCCAGCCGCTGGTTCTGTAGAGCACCGTCCCGATGGGGTACTCGAGCTGCGCCTCCCCGCCGACCCAACGCGAGAGCGCGATCGATCGGCCGTCGGGCGCCCAGTCGGCGTCGATGACCCCTTCGGCGACCGGCCGCAGGGCTCCTCCCGTCATCGGGACGCGAGCGAGCTCGGACGACCCCGCAGTCAGACGGTGGACGAGCATCTCTCCGGATTTCGCGACGGACAGCACACGTTCGGCGCCGGGCACGTCGATCGAGGTCGATTCGGAGATCCCCGGACGCGCCTGGTAGATCCCGATGGGCCCGCCCCAGGAAGCGGCGTAGACGATCGTGTGCCCATCGGGGGCAAAGCGGGCGCCCGAGATCGAGCCCTGCCGGAAGGTGATCTGCCGGAAGATCGGCGGCTCGGCGCCTCGGGAGCGATTCCCGAGGACGTAGGCTGTTGCCGCGATCGCGGCGACGATCGCGAGGCCGGCGGCGATCCGGAGCGCTCGGCCGCCGACTCGTCTCTTCTCGACGACCGTGGCCGTGCCCGGCGCGGAGATCCCGCTCACGGCGTCGAGCGCGAAGGCCACGTCGTGCGCCGAATGGAACCTCTGCTCTGCGTTCTTCTCCAGACAGTGCCGCACGATTCGCTCGAGCCCGGGCGGAACGTTCTGGTTCGTCTGCGACAGGTCGGGCGGATCCTCCTTGAGGATCGCCGACATCGTGTCCGCGGCAGAGTCCCCCCGGAACGGCCGGTTGCCCGAGAGCATCTCGTAGAGGATCGCCCCGAACGAGAAGATGTCGCTGCGAGCGTCGGCGGGCTTCCCGCGCACCTGCTCGGGAGACATGTACCCGAGCGTGCCCAGGACGACTCCGGGCTCGGTGCCCTTCGTTGCGGTCGGGATGTTCGTCGCCGGAGACGCTTCGTCCGGGCGCAGCTTCGCGAGGCCGAAGTCCAGGATCTTGACCCGGCCGTCGCGAGTCACGAAGACGTTCTCCGGCTTCAGGTCCCGGTGGACGATCCCCCTCTCGTGGGCCGCGGCCAGGCCGCTGGCGATTTGCCTCGCGTAGTCCACGGCGCGCCGAGGCGACAGGCGACCGCCCGCCAGCGCCGCGCGCAGGGTCTCCCCTTCCAGCAGCTCCTGGACGATGTAGGGCGCGCCCTCGTGCGTCCCGAGGTCGTAGACCGCCGTCAGATTGGGATGGTTCAGGCCCCCCGCCGCCTGCGCCTCCTGCTCGAACCGCCGCAGGCGGCCCGCGTCCTGCGCGAAGGAAGCCGGCAAGACCTTGATCGCGACATCGCGCTTCAAGCGCTCGTCCCGTGCCCGGTACACCTCTCCCATTCCACCGGCGCCGAGGGGGGCGACGATCTCGTAGGGGCCCAGGCGCCTTCCGGGGGCGAGCGTCAATTCACGCCCTCGACGACATAGAGCTCCGAGAGGGAACGCTGAACCGCGTAGGCATAGCTCTTTCCATCGGCGGCCACGAACGCGATCCCGTAGCTGCCGGGGGGACGGAGCGAGCCCCCCGGATCGGTGTCCAGCCACAAATCGCGCCGGCCGGTTTCCAGGTCGACCTTGAAAACTCGGATCGGCGGCCCAGCCGACAAGAAGAGACTCCGGCCATCGGCGCTCCAACCCGCGGGCCAGTCGCCGGGCTGATATCCCGTGACGGCTCGCGGCTCGCCGGCCTCGTCGATCGGATAGAGGAAAGCCTTGTCGTCGCCTCCGATCGCGAACAGCCACTTGCCATCCGGCGAGATCATCGGAGGGATCGCCATGGCCGGCGGGCCGACCTCTCTGATCGGGCTGCCATCGAGAGAAACCAGGAATCCGCGGAGCGGCCCTCCGGGCCGGGCGCCACCCACGACAAGGCGCTTGCCGTCTGGCAGCAGGCGGCCTCCGCGAAGGCGTAAGCCGTAATCGGAGAGCGTTCTCGGCTCGCCGGCTCCGATCGGCAAGATGACGATCTTCGGCGTCGGGCCCGGCACCAGTGCCAGCACTCCCTTATCGTCCGGCGTGAAGGCGTTGGGCAAGCCGTCGCCCAGACGGACCGCGGCAGAGCCGTCGGTCTTCCGAACGAATACGCTGGATCGCTCGCCGCCTCCCTCGCCCGTCTCGCTGATCAGAAGCATCGAGCCATCCTTCGAGATCCCGTGGAGGCCGGTGAAGTCGAGCCAGGCGAGGTCGCGCTCGCGCGTCTGTCCGGCAGGCCGACACATGACCGCACGACGCTGGGTGCGCTCCTCGATCAACAGCCGGCCGTCGGAGGAGATGTCGTGAAGTATCAGGCGCCCGGGTCCGGAGAGAATCCGCCGCTCGTCCCCTCCGGACGGCGAGATCGAACGGACCACGAGGTTCGCGCCATGCTCCGCCGCCGTGAAGAAGATCCGGTCGCCGGAAGGACTCCATGCGATCCCCGCCGCGCTGCCGAACTCCGGGGTCAGCGTCTTCTTGTTGCCGGCGCGGTCGATGACGACCAGCGTGCCGCGGTTGTCCCCGACGAGCGGATGGTCGAAGAAGGCGACCCGTGCGCCGTCCGGCGAGATCCGCGGGTGCCCGGACCAGCCGCTGCTCTCGTGAAGGACCTTCCCACTCGGGTATTCCAGCCGGAAACCGCTTCCACTCCAGCGCACGAGCGCAGTCTCCCGGCCATTGCGCGAGATGTCGGCGTAGATGACTCTCTCGGCAATCGGGCGAGGGGCGCCGCCCGTCATGGGAACCTGGGCAAGGGTCGGCTCAACCTCCGTCGGCTGAAGCACGAGCATTTCGCCTGTTGACGAGACCCCTCCCAGATCGTCCGCCACGACCCCGATGGGTCGGGATTCCGTCAAGCCAAGCCGCGCCTGGAAGATCTCGGGCGGGTTGTCCTCCCAGGCGGCGGTGTAGACGACGTTCTGCCCGTCCGGCGCGAAGCGTGCCGAGCCGATCAGGCCGCGTCGGTAGGTGACCTGACGGAATACCGGAGGCTCCGTACGCTTTGGCCGTAGAAGTATCGCCGCGGCAGCGACGAGGGCCGCGCCGGCAAGCGCTGCTGCGATCAACGGCCAAAATACTCGACGGGCGCGCGACGGCGTGAGGGCCCCGATCCCCGACGGCGGGGAAGCGCCGCTGAGGCTCTCCAGGTCGAACGCGACGTCGTGCGCGGAGTGGAAGCGCTGCTCGGCGTTCTTCTCGAGGCAGTGCCGCACGATCCGCTCGAGACCGGGTGAGACGTTCTTGTTCGTGAGCGAAAGCTCCGGCGGGTCCTCCCGCAGGATCGCCGACATCGTGTCCGCGGCCGAGTCCCCGCGGAACGGGCGGTTGCCCGAGAGCATCTCGTAAAGGATCGTGCCCAGCGAGAAGATGTCGCTGCGCGCGTCGGCCGCCTTGCCCCGCACCTGCTCGGGTGACATGTAGCCCAGCGTCCCCAGGACGACGCCGGGCTCCGTCCCCGCCGCGGCGGTCGGGATGTTCGTCGCCGGAGACGTTTCGTCCGGGCGCAGCTTCGCGAGGCCGAAGTCCAGGATCTTCACGCGCCCGTCGCGCGTGACGAAAACGTTCTCCGGCTTCAGGTCGCGGTGAACGATCCCCTTCTCGTGCGCCGCGGCCAGGCCCCGCGCGATCTGCAGGGCCGTGTCGACGGCCCGGCGGGCGGAGAACCTGCCCCCCGCGAGCTCGGCGCGAAGCGTCTCGCCCTCGAGCAGCTCCTGGACGATGTAGGGCGCGCCCTCGTGCGTTCCGAAGTCGTAGACCGCCGTGAGGTTGGGATGGTTCAGGCCACCCGCCGCCTGCGCCTCCTGCTCGAATCGGCGCAGCCGGTCGGCATCGGCCGAGTACGAGGCCGGCAAGACCTTGATCGCGACGTCGCGCTTCAAGCGCTCGTCCCGTGCCCGGTACACCTCTCCCATTCCACCGGCACCAAGGGGAGAAAGCACCTCATAGGGACCGAGCTTCGTTCCGGTCGCGATCACTTCAGCCCCTCGACCAGGTAGAGGTTCGAGGGCAGACGCCAAACGGCTGCGACGTAGGAGCTCCCGTCCGCGGCCAGAATCGGGTTGAACATCAGCACGCCGGCGGCGTCGGAGACGGACAACTCCTTCCAGAGCTCCCGGCGGCCGGTCTCGATCTCGCGACGAAAGACCCGTGCGGACGCGGCGTCGCTCTCGACAGAAAAAAGGTGACGGCCGTCGGCGCCGTAGGTGAGATTCCAGCCCGGCTCGGGAGTTCCCGGCAGAGCCCGGGCGGGTCCTCCTTCCGAGGGGAATAGAAACAGCCGTCCCTCCCAGTCCCGCGCCAGGACGAGTCGGCCGTCCGGCGAGAAGCTGATTGCCAGGACGCCCTCCGGCGTGAAAGGGCGCGGGCCGCCTCCGGCGACGTCTTGCACGAAGGTCCGCTCCGGACGCCCCGGCTGGCGGCCGTGGAGCAGGAGGCGGTTGCCGTCGGGTAGCCAAAAGCCGCCCTGCGCATAAAGAACCCCTCCGCCCTCGAGAGTCCGAGACTTCCCTGCTCCGGTCGGCAGAAGTGTGATCGAGGGCTGCGGCGTGCTGCCATGGCGCTTGAATGCCGCCACCCATTTTCTGTCGGGCGACATTGCCAGACCGAAGCCCAGGCCGAGCTGAAGCGCCGGCGAGGCACCATCGGTTGCGCGCAGAAAGATCCTTTGGTCGTCGGTGAAAAGGACCGTACGGCCGTCGGGAGAGATCTCGTTGGGATCGGAGTCGGCGAACCACGAAATGTCCCGCTCGCGCGTCTCGCCCGGCGGCACGGCCACCAAGGCTCTTCGGAACTCCCCCATCCACATGAGGACGTGGCCGTCCGCCGAGATGTCCTGAATCTCTCCGAAGGCGGGGGCCGGGAACTCCCGGTGCACGATGCGTCGGCTCCCGGAAAGCGACACCGCCCGGATCTCGCCGAAAGTCTCGCTGCTGCTGTACCAGACCTCGCGGCCGTCCGGCCGCCAGGCGAGCGAGAAGCCCCAGCCTCCTTCTTCGAGGGTCCTCACGACGCCGCGGCGGTCCGCGACGCGTAAGCGCAGGCCTTTCTCGTCCCGCTCGAAGAATGCGACCAGCTCTCCCGACGGCGAGACACGGGGGGAGTGGATCCGGCCTTCGTAGAGCGTCGTCCCGATCGGAAACTCGAGTCGCCGGCGGGATCCCACCCAGCGGATGACGGCGAGGTCTGCACCATCCGGCGACCAATCGGCTCCCTGGACGTCCTCGAGGATTTCGCGGGGCGCTCCGCCGAGCAGGGGAACGCGGGCGAGCATCCCGCGTCGCTGGGAAGCGTCATTGCCCATTCGCGGCCGAAGGCAGATCGCCATCTCGCCGCGCCCTGAGACCGCCAGCAGGTCCGCGTTCGGGAGTTCGAGCGGGCTCGACTCCGGTCTCCCCACGCGAGTCGAAAAGAGGCGAACGGGCTGGCCCTCCCACGCCGCGCCGTAGACGATCGTCTTGCCGTCGGAACCGAAGCGCGCCGACCACGCGGTTCCGCGCCGGAAGGTCAGGCGCTCGAAAGTCGGATTAGGCCGTTCCGCGTTCTTCTCCCCGGCGCGAAAAGCGAGAAACGCGCCGGCGGCGAGCGACAGAACCGCGAGCGGCCAGAAACGGAGGACGCTCTTCGGCTCTCGCATCGCGGCAGCGGCCGGGACGGCGCTCGACGCTTCCGAGAGATGCGTCCGCAGGTTCTCGAGGTCGCGCGCCAGGTCCTCCGTCGAGGCGTAACGTCCCCGCGGCTCTTTCGCGAGGCAGCGCTCGACGATCCAGCGAAACGGGGCCGGCGCGGAGGGCACCACTTCCGCGAGTGCCTCCGGCTCCTCGCGAATGATCGCCGTGAGCGTCTCGGGCGGCGTGGCTCTCGAAAAGGCCGCCTTCCCCGTGGCCATCTCGTAGAGCACGGAGCCGAAGGAGAACTGGTCGGAGCGATAGTCGAGGGGCTTTCCGCTCGCTTGCTCGGGCGACATATAGCCGACCGTCCCCATCACGACGCCTGGCTCCGTCGCCCGCGAGATCGTGGGCGCGCGCGTCTCCTCCCCCGCCCGGATCTCGGGCTCGGCCAGCTTGGCGAGGCCGAAGTCCAGGATCTTCACCCGACCGTCGTCGGTGACCATCACGTTCTCAGGCTTCAGGTCTCGATGCACGATCCCCATCTCGTGCGCGCGGGCGAGCCCGGCGGCGGCCTGCGCCGAGATCGACAGGAGGCTTCGCAACGGAAGCGGGCCCGACGCGAGCCGCTCGCGAAGCGTCTGCCCCGAGACCAGCTCCATGACGAGAAAGACCGTGGGGCCGCTGCGCCCGATCTCGTGAATCGTGACGATGCTCGGGTGATTCAGCGCCGAGGCCGCCCGAGCTTCCTTCTCGAAGCGCTTCACCCGCTCCGTGTCCGCCGACAGCTCCTGCGGCAGGATCTTGATCGCGACATCCCGCTTCAATCGTTCGTCGCGCGCGCGATAGACCTCTCCCATTCCTCCGGCGCCTAGTGGCGCGAGGATTTCGTAGGGGCCAAGACGCGTTCCGGCGGCGAGGGTCATCGGGTCCTGCCTGCAGCGCCCCTCACCCCGACCCTCTCCCCAAAGGGGAGAGGGAGCAGAGGACCGAGGCGGGTCCCGGCGGACGGGCTCAACGCGGCGCCTCGGGAGTCATCGGCATCACCAGCCGATCCCGTAATCCTCGCCGTGGTCGCTCGATCCGCCCCACATGGTCCCGTGCGCGCGGTCGAAGTAGATCGCGTTGATGGGGCCGGAGGTGCGGTCGTCGAG
>DATBIJ010000130.1:0-9441 GCA_036557025.1 Thermoanaerobaculia bacterium
GCGGAGCGCGCGATCCTCGTCAGGCGGCGCGCCAGGTCGGCGCCCGACTCTCCCGATCGTTTCCGTTCGGAGCTCGCCGCCGCGCCGCCTTCGCCGAGGCGTCCATCCAGACCCGTGTCGAGCTCCGGCAGCTCGGCCAGCGTCGGCGGCGCATCGACCCGCGGCGCGAAGGGGACGGGGGAGGGCGCCCGGCCGCCGCCGGATGGCGCCGCCTCGCCCTCGAGCCGGCGCGTCCATCCGAGTAGGGACTCGAAGTCACGGAGGTGGCTTGCGATGGCGGCCCCCACGGCGCGGCACCACACGAGGACCTCGGCGGAGCCATCGTCTTTCCGGTCCTGCGCCATCGCCTCCGCCATGTCGACGGCCGCTTCGGCGTGGGCCGCGAGGGCGGAAAGGCGCGCGTCCCACTCCGCGACGGCCTGCGGCATGGGCGCCAGGAGCGCGTCGATCTCCGTGAAGGCGCTCTCGATGTCCCGGCTGGAGACGGCGCCTCCTCGCCGGCCCTCCGGGATCCTCTGCAGCGCCTCCCGCGCGACGGCCAGCGTGTCGGCGATGCCGGAGAACGCGTGTGCCGAGAGCACGGGCTCATCGATCTGCTCGAGACAGGCCCGCGAGAGCGTCAGCAGGTGCCCCGCCAGGTTGCCGCTGTCGACCGTCGAGATGTAGCGCGGCTCCAGAGGCTGGAGGCTGCGCGTGTCGTACCAGTTGTAGAGGTGTCCCCGGAAACGCTCGATCCGCGTGAGGGTGGAGAACGTGGCCTCGATCCTCTCGACGAACTCCGTGGTGCCGATCCATCCCCGGTCGTGCGCGGCGACAGCCGAGAGCAGGGAAAGCCCGACGTTGGTCGGAGAGGTTCGATGCGCGATGACGCGGTGCGGGTCTTCCTGAACGTTGTCGGGCGGAAGGTGGTTTTCTTCGGGGACCACGAACTCCTCGAAGTACCTCCAGGTCCGGCGCGCGATCCGGCGAAGGACGTTTTCTGCCTGGACCGCGAGCGCCTCGTGCTCGAAGGTACGGGGCGGGAGGCTGGCGATGCGAGCGAACGCCGGTGAGGCCAGCCAGAAGGCGCAGAAGAAGACCACCACGGGCAGCGCTTCCGGTCTCGCGAGGGAGAACGCGAGGAGGATCGCGCCCGCGAGCAAGACGGCCGGCGCCATCCGTCGCGCGAAGCCGGAGAGGTTCAGGTCCAATCCGTGACGGGACTGCGCGGCCGTGACCCATTCCAGCAGCCGGCGCCGTCGGATCAGACGCGTGACGGTCCGCACGATCGCATCGACCATGATCGTGGCCTGATGGGCCAGGAGGATCGTCCGAAGCGCCGCCTGCCAGAGGGCCGCGGAGAGATCCCCGGCGATGCCTCGCAAGTAGCTTCGCTTCGAGATCCCGCGCCGCCCCGGCAACAGGCCGGCGAAGACGTGAAAGAGGGGGGGCAACGAGAGCGTCGCCAGGACGAAGGCGGACCACAGCAGCGGAGAAGCTCCCGGCAGCGCCCATCCCACGAGAAGCGTCAGCAGCGAGGCCGGCGCCACCAGGGATCTGCGGAGGTTGTCGATCATCTTCCAGCGGCCGATCGCGGAGATGCCGCGAGACCGCGGGCGGCCCTGCGGATCGCGTCCGACCCCCAGGATCCACGGCAGCAGCTGCCAGTCCCCCCGCGTCCAGCGTTGCTGCCGCGCGGCGGAGACCTCGTAGTGCGCCGGGAATCCTTCGAAGAGCTCGACGTCGGAGGCAAGCCCGGCCCGCGCGAAGAGTCCCTCGAAGAGGTCGTGCGAGAGCAACGCGTTCTCGGGCACGCGTCCCGCAAGCGCCCTCTCGAAGACGTCCACGTCATAGATTCCCTTGCCCGTGTACGTCCCCTCTCCGAAGAGATCCTGGTAGACGTCCGAGACGGCGAAGGCGTACGGGTCGATGCCCGGAGGTCCCGAGAACGTGCGCTGGAACAGGGTCCCGTCACCCGTGGAGGGGAGCAGGGGGGTCACCCGCGGCTGCAGGAGGCCGTAGCCCTCGACGACGCAATCCGTCTGCGGATCGAAGACGGGTTGGTTCAGGGGGTGCGCCATGGCGCCCACGAGCCGGCGGGCGGCCCGACGGCCCAGGCGCGTGTCCGCGTCCAGCGTGATGACGTACCGCACGCCCTCGGGAACGCTCTCGCCGCCGGCGAGGAAGCTCGTATCCCGCGCTCCCCGGAGAAGGCGGTTGAGCTCGTGGAGCTTGCCGCGCTTGCGCTCCCAGCCCATCCAGACCCCTTCCGCTTCGTTCCACATGCGATGGCGATGGAGAAGCAGGAACCGCGGGCCCCGCCCGGACGGGGGCGGATGGCGGGAGTTCAACCTCGCGATCGCGTGCCGAGCCTCGGCGAGCAGGACTTCGTCCTCCGGCGAGAGCTCCTGTGGAGAATCCAGCCAGTCGGTCACGAGCGCGAAGGTCAGCTCCGGCTCCGGGTTGGCGAGAGCGTGCACCTCGAGCCTGCCGGCGAGCTCCTCGATCTCCGCCTCGTCGGACAGGAGCGCGGGGACCGCGACGAGCGTCGCGAGCTCTCGCGGAACGCCCTCGACCAGCTCCAGCTTCGGAAGGCGCCGGGGGCCGACCAGCTCCGTCACGTCGCGGTTGACGATGGCGATCGCGAGCTCGGAGGCGGGCACGAGCGCCAGCGCCGCCAGGAGCCAGAGCATCGGCGTCGAAATCCCGATGGCCGAGGAGACGGCCAGGGGAACGGCGAGGAGCAACGCGGTCGTCACCGCGATCGTGCCGAGGTACCCGGGGGTGGCCGCCGCCACGTAGGCGCGTCGCAGCCAACGGCGCGGGGTGACGCGGAACCCGAGCTCGGCCTCGAGCGCGGGCCGGCCCTTCGAGATGAGGAAGTACCCGGGGTCGGCGAGGCGCGCGTCGAAGGGGATTCGGGTTCGCGCGGCCCGGGCCTTCCCGGCCGCCCGGCGCGCGACGTCGAGCTCGGGCACCCCGGAGCCGCGCGACAGCTCTTCGACGGCGTGCCGGTAGCGATCCCGCGTCGCGAAGTCCATCATCGCGACGTCCGTTCCCTCGCGAAGCGCGTCTTCCACGAGGCTGACCTTTTCGAAGAACTCCTTCCAGTCGACCGAGGAGAGCAGACGCATGCTCGTGATCACGTTGCGCACGGTGACGTGGGTCGCGACCTGCTCGTGATGCTCCGCCTGCACGAGCTCGTCCGGGGTCAGACCCTCCGCCGCGAGGCGTTCGTTCAGCCAGGAAACCGCGGGCGTCGCGTCGGGGTCCCGGTCCCTCAGGCGGTCGAACAGCTGCACCGCAAAGGCCGTGGGCATGGGCCGGCGCTCGAAGTCCCGACGGGCCTGCTCGGTCGCGGCGCCCGCCCGTTCGAGCGCGAGAAGCCTGTCGGCCAGGGCATCGGCCTTCTCGCGCTGCTCCTGCCGCTGGACGATGCGCTCGACCAGGCGGCGCAGGTTCTCGACGAGGACGACGCGCAGAAGGATGGCGACCGCCCAGAGCTCGCCGATCGTGAGGGGCTGGATCCGCTGATATCCACGCACGAACCCGACCAGCGCCTCCGGATCGAAGCGGCTGTCGCTGTGCTCGATGAACGCCCAGGCGATCCCGTAGACCCGCGGGTAGCCGGCCAAAGGTCCCCGGGTCAGCTTGGGCAGCTCGCGGTGATACCCGGGGGGAAGGTCTTCCTGGATCTCGCGGACCTGCTCCTCGACGACGTGAAAGTTGTCCGCCAGCCACTCGGCCGCCGGGGAGATCGGCCGGCCCATCCGGATGGCCCGCGCGATCGCGCGATAGGCGGAGAGCAGGAAGGTCCCGTTCTCCCGCAGCCGCGGCAGCAGCCGGCGGCCGCGGTGAACGCCCGGCCGTACGGCATCGCGCGACGCGAGCGTCTCCCCGAATTTCTCGAGCCGGTCGCTCGAGAAGATCTCGCCCCGGATCGGCGGGGGGAGCTCCGTTGCCGCGATCGAGGAATCGGCCCGGGCCACGGAAGGAGGATATCCGTCGCGCCGTTAGCCCGACGCCGCGGGGATCCTCTGCTCGGTTTCGGCGTCGAACAGGTGGAGGCGCTCGGGCTCGATCGCGAGATCGAGGCGGTCTCCCACGTCGGGCACGTGGTCGGGCGGCAACTTGGAGACCAGGAGCATCTCGCCCGCTCTCGCGTGAACGATGACCTCGTCCCCCAGGGGCTCGACGACTTCGACGAGCGCGGAGACGGCCGCGGAGGCTCCCGCGGCGCGCGTGAGGTCCTCCGGGCGGATCCCCGCGATGATTCGACCTCCGACACGCGAGGCCATCGCGGCGCGCCGCGACGGAGCCACCGGGAGCGCGAATCCTTTGGCGTCGAGGGCCGCGCCACCCACCCCGACGGTCGCCGGGATCAGGTTCATCTGGGGCGAACCGACGAACTGGGCCACGAAGAGGTTGCTCGGCCGTCCATAGATCTCGAGCGGCGTGCCGACCTGCTGGATCCTGCCGTCGCGCATGACCGCGAGGCGCTGCCCCATGGTCATGGCCTCGACCTGGTCGTGCGTCACGTAGACCGTGGTCGTCTTCAAGCGGGAGTGCAGGCGTTTGAGCTCGGCGCGCGTCTGGGCGCGCAGCTTGGCGTCGAGATTGGAGAGCGGCTCGTCGAACAGGAAGACGGAGGGCTTGCGGACGATCGCCCGCCCGACGGCGACGCGTTGCCGCTGGCCGCCCGAGAGCTGCCGAGGCCGGCGATCGAGCAGGTGCGCGATCTCCAGCGTCTCCGCGGCATCGGCGACCGCCGCGTCGATCTCGGTCTTCGGCCGCTTGCGCATCTGCAGCCCGAAGGCGAGGTTCTCCCGGATCGTCATGTGCGGATAGAGCGCATAGTTCTGGAAGACCATCGCGATGTCGCGAAGCTTGGGAGGAAGATCGTTGACGACCCGGTCCCCGATGGAGATCGTCCCGCCGGTCACCTCCTCCAGGCCCGCGATCATCCGCAGCGCCGTGGACTTGCCGCACCCGGAGGGCCCCACGAGCACCATGAACTCGCCGTCTTTGACCTCGAGGTTCAGGTCCTCGATGACCCGCACGTCTCCGTATCTCTTCTCGACGCCCGCGAAGCGAACGGTGGCCATCCCGCTCGATTCTAGTTCTCCAGAGCAGCCGGAAGGCGCGGCGTTGGATAATCCCCGCCGGAGTCCGTTCATCGGACTCGGGAGGCGTCCGCATGCGAGGAGCCCGGCGTTGGATCCCTGCCGCGTTTGTCTTCGGTCTGGCGGTCCCGAGCCTCGGAGCCGAGGCGTTTCGCCATCCCGCGCTGGACCTGCGCGACGAAGCCGCGCCCATCTCGAGGCTACCGGAAGGACTGGCGACGTCCCTCGCCGATGACCTCGCCGCCCTGGGCGCGGCTCCCGAGGCGGCCCTCTACGACGCTCGCGCCGGACGGCTCACGTCGCTCGTCTTGTCGGCGCCGCTGCTTCCCGGGCGAGGCGTCGGCAACTCGCTTGCGTGGGAGGCGGGTGCGGCGCCGAGCGGAGGCGAGCTGGAGGCGCGTGCCTGGGCCGCCGTGCGCGGATTCCTGGAGCGGCACTGCGGCCGCCTGCGCCTCGACCTTTCCGAGATCGGCGAGCCGAGCGTCGTCGTCATCGACGAGGGCGACCGGATTCACGTCTCTGTTCCGCGCGTCGTCGACGGCGTTCCCGTACGCGGCAACGGCGTGACCGCCATGATCAACCACGGCAACCTCGTGCTGCTGTCGCTCGCCAACTGGGGCGACGTTCCGCCGCTTTCGGCGGCAACATCCGCGGAGACGGCCCGCGCCGCCCTCCGGCGACGGGGCGCGAGCTTCCTGGCGGAAGGCAAGGAAGCCCCGAGACTCGAGATCGTCCCGGCGGATGGTGTCGATCGAATCGAGTACCGCCTCGCCTGGGTCTTCGGCGGCCCCGGGACGGGATGGGAGTCCCTCATCGACGCCGTCAGCGGCGAGCTCCTGGCGTTCGAGGAAATGCCGTCGCTTCGGCATCCCGAGGCCGTACCCGAGCCGAAGAGCTTTTCTTTGATGGGTCCCGTGGGCGTCGCCACGTTCCGCACCGTCGTGGGCGGCGTTTATCCCGTCAGCAACGATCAGGTCGGCGCGGACGGCACCGAGCAGCCGGGTTACCCGATGCTGTTCGCGGACGTCACGGCGGGGGCCCTCGATCTCTTCTGCGACGTCGGAGGCAATGCCGGCTGCCACGACGGAACCATCGCGACGACGCTTTCGGGAGAGTTCGTGCACATCGTCGACACCTGCGGCGCGATCACGGAGAGCTCGTCGGGAAGCATCGACCTGGGATTCGGGCCGAACCCCGGCGACACGAATTGCACCGTGCCCGCGGGCCACTCCGCGGGCGACACGAAGGCGTCCCGCACCGCCTACTTCGTCCTGAACAGGATCATCGCCCAGGCCCGCGGATATTTTCCGGCCGCGTCCTGGCTGAACGCCCCGATCACGGTCAACGTCAACCTGATGACCCCGTGCAATGCCTTCTGGAACGGAGCGACGCTGAACTTCCACCGCGCGGGCAGCGGCTGCGCGAACACCGGCGAGATCGCGTCGATCCTCGGCCACGTCTGGGCCAATGGCTTCGACAACAGAGTCGGCATCGCGACGCCCTCGCGGCCGGCCGACGGCATCGCGGGTCTGCTGCCCGCGCTCTTCTTCGACCAGTCGTGCGTCGGACGGGGTTTCACGCCCGGTCAGAACTGCGATGGGTTCGGAGACCCCTGCGTCGCCTGTACGGGCCTCCGCGACGTCGATTACGCGAAGAGCACAAGCAACAGTCCGCACGACCTCGCGTTTGCCGCGGCCTGTCCCGCCCCTACCGGCAGCACGGGTCCCTGCAACCGAGCTCATCAGTGCGAGGCGCAGATCGTCGCCGAGGTCGGCTGGGACCTTGCGCACCGCGATCTCACCGCGCCGCCCTTCAATCTCTCGCCCAGCACGGCCCTGGAGCTGGCCACACGGCTCCTGCTCGCCACGAGCGCCTCCGTCAGCGACTGGTATCAGTGCCTGCCTCCCTTCGGCGGCTGCGCGGGTTCCGGCGGTTATCTCCGCGCGCTCGCATTCGACGACGACGACGGCTCTCTCGGCAACGGAACTCCCCACATGTCCGCGATCTTCAACGCCTTCAACCGTCACCAGATCGCCTGCGCCACGCCCGCGGTCGTGGATTTCGGCTGTGCCGGCGGACCGACCGCGGCGCCCACGCTGACGGTGACCCCGAGGGACAAGGGGGCGTCGCTCTCCTGGACGGCCGTCGCCGGTGCGACGAGATACGACGTTTACGCGAGCGTCGGCGTCAACGCCTGCGCGACGGGCCGGATTCGGATCGCGCAGACGACCGCGACCTCCTTCGAAGTCTCCGGCATTCAGAACGGGCAGACCTACAGCTACACGGTCCAGGCCGTCGGCGCTTCACCCGCCTGCCGGGGTGCGATGAGTGCGTGCGAGATCGTGGTGCCGGCGGGCGGCCCGAACCTGGCGTTCACCGACCTCTTCGGTTCCATCGTCGGCGGAGACGGCGACGATTTCCTGGACAACTGCGAGCGGGCTCGGCTGACGATCGAGGTCCAGAACACGGGCACGGGCATCCTCAACAATGTTCGGATCGTCGACGTCACCTCGTCGACCCCGTCGATCGAGTTTCCGGAGCCCTTCCCGAGGCCCGTCGCCACGACGTTGTCCGCCTGCGAGACCGCGCAAGGGACCTTTCGATTCTTCGCGCAGGGGCTCACGCCGGGTGAGGACATCGACCTCGTGATCTCCGTGACGGCCGACGAGATCGCCACGCCCGTGACGCTCCCGCTCAATGTCTCGGGCGTGGAAGTCGAAAGTGATCTATCTCCCGTGGCGTCCCGAACCTGGAGCTTCGAGACCCCGGGGGACCTCGAGGGGTGGAGCGTCGTCCAGGGGACCTGGACGCAGCAGAGCGCCGGCGGCGGCGGCGGCGGAACCACGACGTACGTCCGCTCTTCGCAATCCGCCAACAACGCATGCGACCAGATCCGGTCGCCTCTCCTCCGGCTCACCCCGACCTCGACGTTGTCGCTTTCGACGAACTTCCAGATCGAGCCTTTCAGCGGTGCATTCCACGACCGCGCGAACGTCTCGATCTTCGACGTCGAGGACGGCTTCGCGACGACGATTGGGCCGAGCGGCGGCCGGCTCTACGACATCGGGCCGGGCATCCCGGGAGGTGCCTGCGTCACGGCAAACGAGCCGGGCTGGGCCGGGACGCAGAACACGTGGGCCACGAGCACCTGGAGCTCCGCCGACCTGAGCCCCGGAGGTGCGTTCACCGGCAGGCCCGTTCGGCTCGAGGTCGCCTACGGCACCGACGCGGGCGCCGCACTGGACGGGTTCCGGTTC
This sequence comes from Thermoanaerobaculia bacterium, assembly GCA_036557025.1. Lineage (GTDB taxonomy): Bacteria > Acidobacteriota > Thermoanaerobaculia > UBA5066 > Gp7-AA6 > DATBIJ01. Next base: position 8,360 of record DATBIJ010000130.1, read on the forward strand.
GACGAGGTCACGCTGACGAACTTCGAGGACATCGTTCCCGACGCGCAGCCCGACCTGTGCGCGGCGCAGTCCGTCGATCCGGTCGCCCTGGCTGTCGATGCGGCCGGCAATCAGGTGCTGCAACCCGGCGAGACCGTGCAGGTTCGGCCGACCTGGGAGAACGCGCGCCCCGCCTCCGTGTCGCTGACGGGCGGGCTGTCCGCATTCACGGGGCCCATGCCCGCGACCTATGCGATACCGGATCTCACGGCCGACTACGGAACGCTCGCGTTCGACGCCTCCGCCCCGTGCTCGGATTGCTATCAGGTCCTCGTCACCGCGGCCGGCCGACCCGCCATCCACTGGGACGCCACCGCGCTGGAGACCGTCGCGCCGACGGGCCAGACCAAGACCTGGACGCTCCACGTCGGCGACAGCTTCACGGACGTTCCCGCGTCGAGCATCTTCTACCGCTTCGTGGAGACCTTGCTGCACCACAGCGTCACCGCCGGCTGCGGCGTCGGACAGTACTGCCCGTCGGATTCGACGACCCGCGAACAGATGGCCGTGTTCGTGTTGGTCGCCAAGGACGGGCTCGGCTCTCCGCCGCCGGCGTGCGGCACTCCGGTCTTCGGCGACGTTCCCGCGTCGAGCCCCTACTGCAAGTTCATCGAGGAGCTGGCGCGCCGCGGCGTCGTCGCCGGGTGCGGCGGCGGCAACTACTGTCCGACCTCGCCCGTCAGCCGCGAGCAGATGGCCGTCTTCGCTCTCGCGACCGAGGAGGGCCCCGGCTATGCACCGCCGGCGTGCGGCACGCCGATCTTCGGCGACGTCCCGGCCTCGAGCCCGTTCTGCCGCTGGATCGAGGAGCTCTTCCGGCGGGGCGTCGTGGCGGGCTGCGGAGGAGGCAACTACTGCCCGACCCTGCCCGTCACGCGGGAGCAGATGGGCGTCTTCCTGACCCAGACCTTCGGGCTCAAGCTCTATTCGCCCTAGGGGACTGGGTCTTCGGCGAGGGGAGGTGGCATGGTATCCTCCCCGCCCTCTCGACGTGGGGCTGTAGCTCAGTTTGGGAGAGCGCCTGAATGGCATTCAGGAGGTCG
>DATBIJ010000131.1:0-2949 GCA_036557025.1 Thermoanaerobaculia bacterium
GGATGGAGACCTCTCGGTATCGACGTCGGTGAAGACGCGGCCACCGAGCAAGGGGATCCGCAGGGCGCGGAAGTAGCCGTTCGTGACGACGCGGTAGCCGGCCTCGGGAAGATCGTTGGGATTCTCGGGGGCTCGCCCTTCGATGACATAGCTCTCCGTCTGGTTGCTGCCCGAGAAGGGGAGCGTGTTGATGCCGCCGGCCGCTTCGACGCCGGGCATCGCGGCGATGCGCTCGAAGAGCCCGCGGAAGAAGGTCATCGCCGTCGCATTGTCGGGATAGCGAGCGGCGGGGAGCACGACCTCGGCGGTGGTCACACCGCCGGCATCGAAGCCGGGCGCGACGCCGCGCAGGCGCGCCAGGCTCGAGACGAGCAAGCCCGCGCCGATCATCAGGACCAGCGCCGCCGCGACTTCGGCGGCCGTCAGCACGCGGCGGAATCGGACATCGCGCGCCGAGCCGGAGGATCGCGCCCCGGACGTCAATTCCGAGGCGAGCTCGGGCGAGAGCGCGCTGCGCGCCGGCACGAGGCCAAAGATGATCCCAGTCACGAGCGAGATCGCGAGCGCGAAGAGAAGCACGCGCCCGTCGAGGCCGACTTCCTCGAGACGCGGCACCGTTCCCGCGCCCCAGGAGATCAGCACGCGCAGGCCGGCCTTGGCGATCAACACGCCGAGCATGCCGCCGAGCGACGCGAGGCAGAGGCCTTCCCAGAGAAGCTGGCGGACGATCGTCCATCCGGAGGCGCCCATCGCGCCTCGAATCGCCATCTCGCGGCGTCGTCCCGCCGCGCGCGCGAGCTGGAGGTTCGCGATGTTGGCGCACACCGCCGCCAGCACCAGCATCACGGTGGCGAGGAGAATCGCGAGCGCCGGGCGCACGGCGCCCACGAGGTGCTCCCGCATCGGGACGACGCGGACTCCCCAGTTCTCGTTGAACGTGGGATAGCGCCGCGCCAGAGAGTCCGTGAGGGTGTCCATGTCGCGCTGCGCGTCACGCGGCGATATGCCCTCGCCCAGCCGCCCCACGGCATAGAGCCACTTGGTCTGGCGGTTGCGCGCACGCTCCGGCGTGATGCGAAGAGGGATCCAGAGGCGCTCTTCCGGACTCGGGAAACGAAACTCCGGCGGCATGATGCCGACCACCGGGTACTCGTAGCCGCTCAACTTCAGGACACGCCCCAGAATGTTCGGGTCGCCGGCGAAGCGGCTCTTCCACAGTTCGTACGACAGCAGGGCGACCCGCGAGTCCGCCGCTTCCTCCTGGGGAAGGAAGAGGCGCCCCATGATCGGCCTGGTGCCGATCGCGGCCAGCGCCCCTGGCGTGATCGAGGCGCCCTGGATCCGCTCGGCGGTGCCTTCGCCCGTGAGATTCAGAGAGGCGGGGCCGAAGGCGCCCAGGTGCCGGAAGGAGCGATTCTCCTGTCGCCAGTCGAGGAAGTTGGCGACGGAGACCTCGGTCCCCATGAAGTCGGGCCGGTGGCTCGCGGGCAGCATCATCAGACGGTCCGGCTCGGGGTAGGGGAGAGGACGCAGGACCACGGCATCGAAGACGCTGAAAATCGCGGTGTTCGCTCCGATTCCCAGGCCCAGGATCAGGATCGCGAGGACGGAGAAACCAGGGTCCTTGCGCAGACCCCGGCCGGCGAAGCGAACTTCCCGGACCAACTCGCCGATTCTCGCCACGGGGCCCATCCCGGCACTTAGTACGAAGAGCTTCGTGCAATGTTTCGATCGCAACGGGGCAAAGTCGCGTTAGGCTCGTGCGGCCATAAGCCATTGACGATCAGTTGTTTCACGAGTGAGTCCTCGTCGAGGGCGCTCCTTGAGACGCAACCTTGCTCGGCTGCGTCCCAAACAGCGTGAGGGCGCGCGTGCGCGAAGCCACCTCGACGCTCCTGCGAGTCGCCGCGGCGTGCCTCGTTGCCGGTTGCCTCGCCTGCGGACGCTCTCCGGCCGCGAGCCTCGAGGTCGAGCCCCGCGTGGTCCGGCTCGACCCGGGCCGCAGCGTGCCCCTGCGCGTCGAGTTCCGTCCGGAATCGGCGATCGACGTGCCCCCCGAGCGCGTCTACGTCTTCGCGCACCTGCTCGACGAGCGCGGCGCGGTCGTGCGGACCTTCGACCACCCGCTGCCCGCGGGCTGGAAGAAAGGCGAGATCCTCGCGTACGACCTCGACCTCTACGAGTCCGTTCAGGCCGATCCGCTCGCGGCCGGCTCCTACGCGCTGACGATGGGCCTCTACGACATCGAGAGGGGCTACCGCTGGCCCCTTCGCGTCGAGGGCGAGAAAGGAAAGACCCGCGAGTACCGCGTCGCGACGGTGGAGGCCGCGCCGCCGGGCGCGGACAACCCGCGCTTCCAGTTCGCCGGCGACTGGTCCCCGCCGGAGCCCTATGCCGACAAGCAGACGATCGTGCTTCGCTGGATGTTGGGAGCCGCGGAGATCCGCGTGCGGGAGATCCCTTCGCCGGGGACCGTGCGGCTGCGCTTGCGCGTCGAGGGCGAGCCGGGCGTGACGCTGCGCAGCACCTGCGAGCCGGGGAGCGTGCGGCCCCTCCCGAAGGGGTCGCACTGGATCTCCATCGAAGCCGCGGGCGACTGCGAGATCCAAGTGGATCCGGCGGCGCCCTCGGAGCATGCGGTCGCGGCACTTGCGCGCCTCGAGGTCGTCGCCTGGAGGCCCAAGTGAACGGCCGGATCGCGCTCGCGGCGCCGTCGGGGATTCGCGCGAAGCGCGAGCGCTCCGTCACCGAGGCCAACTGGCTCAAGGCAGCGGCGATCGCGGCTGGCATCGTCGCGTTGTTCGCGATCGTGTACGCGCTCGAGATGGGCGCCGGCCGCTGGAACGCGCCGCTGCGCGTCGCGGACAGCCCGTCGGAAGGCGCCGCCCGATACGTCGGCATCTCCCACTTCCTGCTCGCGTTCGCATTTCTGGCGACCTCGCGCAGGAT
>DATBIJ010000132.1:0-2243 GCA_036557025.1 Thermoanaerobaculia bacterium
TGCAAGCTCCTGGGCCTGCCCGCGACGATCGTCATGCCGAAGGACGCGCCGGCGGCGAAGGTCGCCGCGACGCGCGGCTACGGCGCGGAAGTCGTCTTCTACGAGCGCGCGCACGAGAGCCGGGACGGAATCGCCCAGCGGATCGCCTCCGAGAAGGGGGCCTTGCTGGTGCCGCCGTACGACGACGCCCTCATCATGGCCGGCCAGGCCACGGCCGCCGCCGAGCTGCTGGAAGAGATCCCGACGCTCGACGCGCTCGTAGTACCGGTGAGTGGAGGGGGGTTGATCGCCGGATGTGCCACCGCCGCACGGAAGCTCTCGAAGGAGATCGTCATCTACGGTGTGGAGCCGGAGACGGGCGACGACACCCGCCGCTCGCTGCGGGAAGGCCATCGTGTCGGCGGAGAGGTCCCCGACACGATCGCCGACGGCCTGAGGGTCTCCATGCCGGGGGAGCTGACCTTCCCGATCGTGCAGAAGCTCGTGAAGGACGTGCTGCTGGTGTCGGATGCGGAGATGGTCGAGACGCTGACCTTCCTGCTCGAGCGGGCGAAGATCGTCGTCGAGCCCTCGGGCGTCGCCTCGGCCGCGGCCGTCCGCCATCGCAAGGCGGATTTTGCCGGCAAGAAGGTCGGCGTGATTCTCTCGGGCGGCAACGTCGATCGCGCGGCGCTGGCGCGCTACCTGACCTCGGGAAGCGCGTGAGGCGGCCGCTGGCGGCGGCGCTCGCGCTGCTGCTGCTGGGGGCCTCCGCGAGCGCGCACGATCTCTGGCTGGAGCCCTCGAGCTTTCGGCCGAAGCCGGGCGAATTCGTCGCGGTGCGCATCTGGAACGGCGTGGATTTCAACCCCGAGACCGAGGCCGTGCCGCGCACGCCGGAGCGGATCGTGCGGTTCACGGCGACGGGTCCCTCCGGCGAGGTCGCCGTGGAAGGGGAGGCGATGAGCGAGCCCGCGGGCGCCTTCGCGCCGGCGTCGCCCGGGCTCTGGATCGTGGCGTACCGGACCAACGACAAGCTGCTGGAGCTTTCCGCGGAGAAGTTCGAGGAGTACCTGAAGCTCGAGGGCCTGGAGAGCGTCTCGGCGCTTCGCGCCAAGCGCGGCGAGACCGACAAGCCCTCGCGCGAGAACTTCTCCCGCTGCGCGAAGGCGCTCGTCGCGGCCGGCGACGGAAAGAGCGCCAAAGGCTCGGGCTCCGACAAGCCGCTGGGCCTCACGCTCGAGCTCATCGCCGGCAAGAACCCCTACGCGCTGGCCCCCGGCGAGCCGCTGCCCGTGCGCCTCCTGTACCTGGGCAAGCCGCTCGCCGGCGCGCTCGTCGTCGCCGTCCCGAAACAGGATCCGGCCCACAAGCTCTCCGCGCGCAGCGACGCCAAGGGCGCCGTCTCCTTCCGGCTCGATCGTCCCGGCATGTGGATGATCAAGGCCGTCCACGCCGTCCCGGCGCCCAAAGACTCCGGCGTCGACTGGGAAAGCCTCTGGGCCTCCCTGACCTTCGAACGCTGATCCGGGGTCAGGCATGAATTCAGGAAATCCGGTGCCTGGCATGAATTCAGGAATTCCTAGATTCATGCCTGACCCCGAATTGGCTTAAGTCCTTGTAATCCTTTTGGAATCTTCACCGCGCACGGGGTAGTTTTCCCGCCCGTGAGGCAGCGCCGAGTCCTGCTCCTGATGGCCGCGGTCGCGGTGATTGCCGCGGGCGCCTGCCGCAAGGCGGAGACGCCGGCCGCGGCACCGGCCCAGACGTACGCGCTCAGGGGCGTCGTGCGGGAGGTCGATGTCGCGCGGTCGGAGGCGACGATCGCACACGAGGACATCGCGAACTTCATGTCGGCGATGACGATGGTCTTCCCGATCAAGGACGACGCGCAGGTCGTGGCGATGCTGCGCCCGGGCGACCGAATCGAGGCGACGTTGCACGTCGAGGGGCGCGACTTCTGGCTCGACAAGATCGTGACGAAGGGTTACGAGCCGACCCCGGCTCCCGTCGCCGGCGCCGCGAAGCCCGAGCCCACCGCCGCGCCCGGCGCGGTGACTCCCGTTCCCAACCGCGGGGCCCACGTCGGCGACGCGATCCCGGACTTCACGCTGACGGATCAAACCGGCAAGACCGTGCACCTCTCGGATTTTCGGGGCGACGTCGTCGCCGTGTCCTTCCTCTACACGCAGTGCCCGATCGCCACGGCGTGCCCGATGACGACGGCGAAGTTCTCCAAGATCGACGCCGAGCTCGCGAAGAAG
>DATBIJ010000133.1:0-11303 GCA_036557025.1 Thermoanaerobaculia bacterium
GTTGTCGGGCGTCGGGCACGCGCTGGCCGGGGCGCAACGCGCCCGGGAGCAATCCGCCCGTGCGGCCCGCGCGGAGGCGCTGCGGGCGCGGGCCGAGCTCGCCCTGCTGCGCACCCAGGTCAACCCCCACTTCCTGCTCAACACCCTGCACACGATGATCGGCCTCGTGCGCCGCGAGCCCGCCCTCGCGGAAGCCGCGCTCGAGCGGCTGGGTGGCCTGCTGCATTACGGCCTGCGCCTGCACCGCTCGGAGATCGACGAGGTCCGGCTCGCCGACGAGTGGGCCTTCGTGGAAGGCTACCTGGAGCTCGAGAAGCTGCGCCTGGGCGACCGGCTCCGGCTCACGCTGGAGGCGTCTCCCGAGTCGCTCGACTGCCTCGTGCCGCCCTTCGCCCTGCAGCCCCTCGTCGAGAACGCCGTCAACCACGCCATCGCCCCGCGCGCCGGCGGCGGAACGCTCGCGGTGCGCACGCGCCGCTCGGGCGAGCGCCTGTCTCTCGAGGTCGAGGACGACGGTCCCGGCGCGGGCGAAGCGGCGCTCTTCGGCACCGACCGGCTGGGCCTGCGGCTCCTGCGCGAACGGGTCGCGATGCTCTACAACGGCTCCGGCAAGCTCTCCTTCACGCCGTCGCCGGGAGGAGGGTTGACGGCGCGGCTGGATCTGCCGGCCGTGACGGCCGCGGCGGCGGGCGCATGAGCGCGCCGGTGGTCACCGCGCTCATCGCGGAGGACGAGGCTCCCGCGCGCCAGAGCCTGCGCGAGTATCTCGAGGGGGCCCCGTGGGTGAAGGTGCTGGGCGAGGCGACCGACGGCGTGGAGGCGGTCGCGCTCGTGGACTCCCTCCAGCCGGATCTCCTGTTTCTCGACGTGCGGCTGCCGGAGCTCTCCGGCCTCGAGGTCGCCCGGCGCATCCGCCACTCGCCGGAGATCGTCTTCACGACCGCCTACGACCGCTTCGCGCTGGCCGCCTTCGAGCTCGGCGCGCTCGATTACTTGCTCAAGCCCTTCGGGCGCGATCGCTTCCACGCCGCGCTCGAGCGGGTCCGCACCCGCCTGCGCCCGACCTCCTCGCCCGCGGTGGAGCGGGCGCGCATCGCGCTGGAGGAGGGGCTCATCCGCCGGCTCTTCGCCCGCTCCGGAGACCGCATCGTGCCGATCGCGACCGAGGAGATCCGCCGCATCCAGGCTCGGGGCGACTACGCGGAGGTCCACGCCTCGGGCGGAGAGTTCCTCCTGCGGGTGACGCTCGCGGAGCTCGCGGCGCGACTCGATCCCGAGCGCTTCCGTCAGGTCCACCGCTCCCACATCGTGAACATGGACGCCGTGCGGCATCTGCGGCGCTACGACGATCGCCGGCTGATGGTGGTGTTGAAGGACGGGACCGAGATCGTCGCCAGCCGCGCGGCCTCGGAGGAGCTGCGCCGCTTCGTGCGCTGAGTCGCGCCCCCCGCCCTAGGAGCGCCTGGCGACCGCGAGCCGGGCCTGCGCGATCTCGGCGCGCCGGCGGGCCGCTTCGACGGCTTCCCGCGCGCCCGCGCTCTGGAGCTCCTGGGCCGCCTGGGCGCGGTCTTTCTCGGCCGCCGCGACGTCGACCTCCGACGCCCGCTCCGCCGTGTCGGCGAGCACGGTGACGCGGTCCTCCGCGACCTCGGCGAAACCGCCCGAGATCGCCGCGGCGGTCTCGCCGGAGGCCGGGCTCCAGGAGAGAACGCCCGGCTTCAACAGCGTGATCAGAGGGGCGTGGCCCGGCAGGATCCCGAGGTAGCCCAGCTCTCCGGGCAGCTGGACGGCATCCGCCTCGGTCTCGACGACCGTGCGCTCGGGTGTGACGACGGAGAGCTTCAGCGTGCCGGCCATGGGTGGGTATCCCTACGCCGCGGACAGCTTCTCGGCGTTCTCGCGCGCCTCGTCCAGAGTCCCCACCATGTAGAAGGCCTGCTCCGGCATGTCGTCGCACTTGCCCTCGACGATCTCGGCGAAGCCCTTGATCGTGTCGGCGATCTTCACGTAGCGGCCGGGCCGGCCCGTGAACTGCTCCGCGACGTGGAACGGCTGGGAGAGGAAGCGCTGGATCCTGCGGGCCCGCGCGACCGTCTGCTTGTCGTCCTCGGAGAGCTCGTCGATGCCCAGGATCGCGATGATGTCCTGGAGATCCTTGTTGCGCTGCAGGATCACCTGGACCGCGCGCGCGACCTTGTAGTGCTCCTCGCCGACGACCATCGGGGAAAGGATCTTGGACGTCGAGTCCAGCGGATCCACCGCCGGGTAGATCCCCATCTCGGAGACCGCGCGCGAGAGCACGGTCGTCGCGTCGAGGTGCGCGAAGGCCGTCGCCGGCGCGGGGTCGGTCAAGTCGTCGGCCGGGACGTAGATGGCCTGGACCGACGTGACCGATCCCTTCTTGGTCGAGGTGATGCGCTCCTGCAGCTCGCCCATCTCGGTGGCGAGGTTGGGCTGGTAGCCGACGGCGGAGGGCATGCGGCCCAGCAGCGCCGAGACCTCCGAGCCCGCCTGCGTGAAGCGGAAGATGTTGTCGATGAAGAGCAGAACGTCCTTGCCTTCCGTGTCGCGGAAGTACTCGGCGACGGTCAGGCCCGAGAGGCCCACGCGCAGGCGCGCGCCGGGCGGCTCGGTCATCTGGCCGTAGATCAGCGCGGCCTTGGACTTCTTGGGGTCGCCCGGCGTGATGACGCCCGACTCGGTCATCTCCAGGTAGAGGTCGTTGCCTTCGCGCGTGCGCTCGCCCACTCCCGCGAAGACGGAGTAGCCGCCGTGCTGCATCGCGACGTTGTTGATCAGCTCCTGGATCAGGACCGTCTTGCCCACGCCCGCGCCGCCGAAGAGGCCCGTCTTGCCCCCCTTCATGTAGGGCTCGAGCAGGTCGACGACCTTGATGCCGGTCTCGAACATCTCGACCGAGGTCGACTGGTCCTCGTAGGGAGGCGCGAGGCGGTGGATCGGCCAGCGCTCCTTGGAGTGGACCGGGCCCAGGCCGTCGACAGGATCGCCGATGACGTTCAGGATGCGGCCCAGCGTCTGCTCCCCGACCGGCACCGAGATGGCCTGTCCCGTGTCGACGGCCTTCATCCCGCGGACCATGCCGTCGGTCGGCTGCATCGAGATGCAGCGCACGCGGCCTTCCCCGAGGTGCTGCGCGACCTCCGCGACGACGTCGATGGGAGAGCCCGTGTCCTTGCCCGCGTCCTTGACGTGGATCGCGTTGTAGATCGCCGGCAGCGTGCCCTCCGGGAACTCCACGTCGAGGACCGGTCCGATGATCTGGACGATGCGGCCGATGTTTTCCGCCATGAAAACCTCTCTAATCCAGGGCCGCGGCCCCGGAGACGATCTCGATCAACTCCTTGGTGATCCGCGCCTGGCGGGCGCGGTTGTAGGTCAGGGTCAGCGACTCGATGACGTCGGCCGCGTTCTTCGAGGCCGCGTCCATCGCCGTCATGCGGGCCGCGTTCTCGGCCGCGGCCGATTCGAGCAGGGTCTGGAAGATCGCGAACTCCACGTAGCGCGGCAGGATGCGCTCGAGGATTTGCGCGGGGCCCGGCTCGAAGATGTACTCGCGCGCGCCGGCCGCGCCCGCTTCCGCGACCTTCGTCTCCGCGCGCGAGATCGGAAGGATCTTGGCGATCCGCACGACCTGCGAGATCACGGAGCGAAACTCGTTGTAGACGACGTAGGCCGCGTCGAGCTTGCCCTCGACGAAAGCCCCGGAGAGAAACGCGGCGATCTCCTGGGCCTGCGCGTACTCGACCTTGGCGAAGATGCCCGGGTAGGTCTTCTCGGTCATCCTGGCCTTGCGGCGCCGCCAGAAGTCCAGCGACTTGCGCCCGACCGGCATCAGGATCGCCGACTCCCAGCCCTTCTCGCGAAGGAGGCCCGTGACGGCGCGGTTGACGCTCGTGTTGAACGCGCCCGCCAGCCCCCGGTCTCCGGAGACCGCGAGAACGACGACGTTTTTCTCGGGTCGCTCGGCCAGGAGGGGGTGCGAGGCCTCGCCGACCCGCGTCGAGACCGACGAGAGCACGGCGCGCAGGGCCTTGGCGTAGGGCCGGGACGCGATGACGCGGTCCTGGGAGCGGCGCAGCTTCGCCGCGGCGACCATTTTCATGGCCTTCGTGATCTGCTGGGTGTTCTTCACCGAGCGGATCCGGCGGCGGATGGCGATCAGGGAAGCCATGGTGTGCCCGGGGGCCCCGCTAGGCCGCGGCCTTCGCGTTCTCCTTCAGGAAGCGCTCGCGGAACGCCGTGATCGCGGCTCCCAGCGTCTCCTCCGTCGCCTTCTCGAGCTTGCCCGTCGCGACGATGGCCTGGAGGGCCTCCTTCGCGTTGGACTTCAGATACTCGTGCAGCCCCGCCTCGAAGGCGGAAACGGCCTCGACGCGAAGGGGATCGAGAAACCCCTTCGTGCCCGCGAAGACCGAGGCGACCTGCAGCTCGACGGGGGTCGGCTGGAAGAGGCCCTGTTTCAGGAGCTCCGTCAGGCGCTGTCCGCGGGCGAGCTGCTGCTGGGAGGCCTTGTCCAGGTCGGATCCGAACTGCGCGAAGGCCGCGAGGTTTCGGTACTGGGCGAGGTCCAGACGCAGGGAGCCCGCGACCTGCTTCATGGCCTTGGTTTGGGCGTTGCCGCCGACGCGGGAGACGGAGATGCCGACGTTCACGGCCGGCCGGATGCCCGAGTAGAAGAGGTCGGTCTCCAGGTAGATCTGGCCGTCGGTGATCGAGATGACGTTGGTCGGGATGTAGGCCGAGACGTCGTTGGCCTGCGTCTCGATGACGGGAAGCGCCGTCAGCGACCCGCCGCCCAGCTTGTCGTTCAACTTCGCCGCGCGCTCGAGCAGGCGCGAGTGCAGGTAGAAGACGTCGCCGGGGAAGGCCTCGCGGCCCGGCGGCCGGCGCAGCAGCAGGGAGATCTCCCGGTACGCGACCGCATGCTTGGAGAGGTCGTCGTAGATGCAGAGGGCGTGCTTCCCGTTGTAGAGGAAGTACTCCCCCATCGCGCAGCCCGCGTACGGTGCGATGTACTGCATGGGCGCGGGGTCCGAGGCCGCGGCCGAGAGCACGATCGTGTGCTCCATCGCCCCGTGCTCCTCGAGCGTCCGGGCAACCTGGGCGATCGTGGACTTCTTCTGCCCGATCGCGACGTAGATGCAGATGACGCCCTTCCCCTTCTGGTTGATGATCGTGTCGACGGCGATGGCGGTCTTGCCGGTCTGGCGGTCGCCGATGATCAGCTCGCGCTGTCCCCGGCCGATCGGGATCATCGTGTCGATCGCCTTGATGCCGGTCTGGAGGGGCTCCTTGACGGGCTGCCGGTCGACGACGCCGGGCGCGATCCGTTCGAGCGGGTAGTTTTCGGCGGATGCGATCGGGCCCTTGCCGTCGAGCGGGCGGCCGAGGGAATCCACGACGCGGCCCACGAGCGCCGGCCCGACCGGAACCTGGATGATGCGCCGCGTGCGGCGGACCTCCTGGCCCTCCTTGACGCCGTGCGACTCGCCCAGCAGCACCGCGCCGACGTTGTCCTCCTCGAGGTTCAGCGCGATGCCGAAGACGTCGTGCCCGAAATCGAGCAGCTCGCCCGCCATGACCTTGTCCAGGCCGTAGAGGCGCGCGACACCGTCGCCGACGGAGAGGACCGTGCCGACCTCCGCGACGTCGATCGCTTTTTCGAAGCCGGCGAGCTGCTGCTTGAGGATCGCCGTGATCTCGTCCGCCTTGATGTCCATTGGACGCTCCCGTTCCTTATCGTTCCTGATCCCGCGCCTGCCGACGGAACCCGTCGATCGCGCTCGCGGCCGACGCGTCGAAGACCGCACTGCCAACTCTCGCCACGAAACCCGCGAGGATCGAGGGGTCGATTTCCACCTTCGCGCGGACCCTGCGGCCCGTGCGCCGAGAGACGGCGTTCTCGATCGCCCGCCGCTCCTCTTCCGAGAGAGCCGCCGGGACCGTCACGGTCGCTTCCACGACGCCGCCGCGGTGATCCGATTCCGCCTTGATCGCGGCCAGGATCTCTTCGAGGTGCAGGAGACGCCGGCGCTGAAGGATGAGGCGCAGGAGCCGCGAGCCGGCCTCGTCCACGCCCGCCTGGCGCGACAGCTCCGCCAGCGCCGCGGACTTGGCACTCTCGGGGATCGCCGGGGAGCCGAAGAAGGCCCGCAGGCGCGCGTCGCCGCTCAGGGCGCGGCGCAGACCGTCCGCGGCCGCCAGGAAGCCCGGCACGTCGTAGTCCTTCGCCGCCACGTCCAGGAAGGCCACGGCGTACGGGCGTGCGGCGAGGCTCATCGCGCGGGCTCTCCGAGCTTGCCGACGCCTTCCTCGAGCAGCCGCTTGCGGTCGGCGTCCTCGATGTTCTGAGCCACGATCTGCTTCGCCGCGTCCGCGGTCAGGTCGGCCGCGGCCGCCCGCAGCTCGGCCATCGCCGCCGACACCCGGCGCTCGATCTGCGCCTGGGCGTCCTTCTCCACGCGCCGCGCCTCTTCGTCGGCGCGCGCGAAGAGCGCGGCCTTCTCGACCTCGCCGTCGGCCCGGCCCTGCTGGCGGATCCCCTCGACCTCGCGCTCGACCTTCGCCATGCGCTCGCGGATCTCCGCGGCCACGTTCTGGGCGTCGCGGCGCTGCTGCTCCGCCAGGCGCAGCCGCTCTTCCAGATCGAGCTGCCGCTGGCGGAAGTGGTCGATCAGCTTGCGGATGACGAATCGGTAGAGCAGGTAGAAGAAGAGGACGAGGTTGATCGACTGCCAGATCCAGAGCGGCACGCCCATCCAGGTGGCGGCGGCATGCCCACCCTCCTCGGAGGCGAAGGTCGCGAACAACAGCGACAGCGTCCCGCTCACGCGGCGATCTTCCGGCCGAGGATTTTCTCGGCCAGCGTACGCGCCAGGGCCCGGGCGCGCCCGGGCAGGTCGGCCGCGGCCGATTTCGACTGCGATTCGATCTCCCGGGCGGCAACGTCGAGCTGCCGCGCCGCGGCCTCGCGGGCCTTCTGGAGGTTCTCCTCCAGCCGCGCGATGCCCTCCGCGCGCAGGCCCTCGCGGGTCTTGAGCCCCTCGCGTCGGGCCAGCGAGAGCTTCTGCTCGGCTTCCGTCATCGCCCGCTCGAGCTCTTCCCGGCTCTCCGCGTAGACGCGCTCGGCCTCGCGGGCGTCGGCCTCGCGCTCGTCCAGGATCCTCGAGAGGGGCCGGAAGAGGTGCTTCTTCAGCACCGCGTAGCAGATGACGAACGCGACGAGGACGTAGATCAGCGTGACGTCGGGGAGCTTGACCATTGGGTTTCGAGAACCTCGCAGGGGCGGCGCTCGCCGCCGAAGACGCGAATCACCGGATGTCGGGGCCGCGGAAGATTACAGAAGAGCGCGCCGGGTGTCGATAGTCGCCCCGAGATCGCATCGCTGTCCGCGGCAGCGCGCGCTCGCGGCGTGAAGAGACGAGCGTCAGGCCGCGGCGCGTGGTGGCGTATAAATTGTTTGTTATCAGCTATTTAGAGGCTATCGCGGCGACCTTCGGCTTCTCCGCCATCTTGCATGTCCCATCGAAGATCGCGCCCTCCTCGATTCGAATGATCGGCGAGATGAGCTCGGCGGTCACGCGGGCGCCGGGCATCAGCTCGATGCGCTCCCTCGCGCGCACCACGCCGCCGAGCCGACCGTTGACCGAGATGCGATCGACCTCGATGTCGGCCTCGACCTCCGCCGAGTCGCCGATGATCAGCTCGCTGCCCGATCGAATCGTTCCCTCGAACCGCCCGTCGATTCGGAAGGTCTGCTCGAAGGACAGCTCCCCCGAGAGATGGCTCCCGCGGTCGAGGAAGCCGTTCAACGTCGCGCCGTCGGACTTGATCTTCATGGGGTTCCTCCGGTCATTTCCCGGCCAGCTTCTCGTAGAGCCCGATGAGCTCTTCCTCGGAAGCGAAGGCGATCTCGATCCTGCCGCCGCGGCGCCGCCGCACGATCCGCACGCGGGTGTGAAGCCGCCGCGCGAGCTTCTCCTCGGCGTCCCGGGTGAAGGGGTCCCGGCGCCGCTCGTGCCGGACCCGCGGACCCGCGGCGATCGCGGCGACGCGCTTCTCGGTCTGCCGCACCGAGAGGGCCCGCCGCAGGATCTCCTCGGAGAGCCGCTCACAATCGTCCGCCGAGGAGAGCGACGCCAGCGCGCGCGCGTGCCCGGCGGAGAGCGCCCCCTCGCGGATCTTCTCGCGCACGGAGGCCGGCAGGCGCAGGAGCCGCAGGGCGTTGGCGACGGTCGCGCGGTCCTTGCCGACGCGTCCGGCGATCTGCTCCTGCGTGAGCCCGAACTCCTCTTTGAGGCGGTGGTAGGCCTCCGCGGCCTCCAGCGGGTTCAGGTCCTCCCGCTGGAGGTTCTCGACCAGGGCCAGCTCCAGCATGTCTCTGTCCGATCGCCGCTCGCGGACCACGACCGGCACGCGGGTCAGGCCGGCCTTCGAGGCCGCCCGCCAGCGCCGCTCCCCGGCGACGATCTCGAATCTCCCGCCGCTGCTCGGCACCACCACGATCGGCTGGACGATCCCCTGCTCCTTGATCGAGGCGGCCAGATCCGCGAGCGAGGCCTCGTCGAACCTCCGGCGGGGCTGCAGGCGGGATGGGGCGAGGCTCGTGATGTCGATTTCCCGGGCGGATGTTCCACGTGGAACATCCGGCCCCGGCAGCAAGGCCGAGAGCCCCTTTCCCAGGGCGGGCTTGCGCGTCGTCATCTCCCCTCCCGCCGCAGAAACTCCCGCGCCAGCGACAAATACGATTCCGCGCCCCGGGACTTGATGTCGTAGGCGAGCACCGGCTTTCCGAAAGACGGGGCCTCCCCGAGACGGATGTTGCGCGGAATCACGGTGTCGTACACCAGGTCGCCGAAGTGCTTGCGGATGTCGTCGGCGACCTGACGGGCGAGGTTAGTTCGCTCGTCGTACATGGTCAAGACGATCCCCTCGATCGTGAGCAGCGGATTGAAGCTGCGCCGGACCCTCTCGACCGTCTCCAGCAGCTCCGAGAGCCCCTCCAGCGCGAAATACTCCGTCTGGACCGGCACCAGCAGCCCGTCCGAGGCCGAGAGCGCGTTGACCGTCAGCAGCGAGAGCGACGGCGGGCTGTCCACGAAGATGTAGGGGAACGCGGCCCGCGCCGGCCCCAGCGCCTCGCGCAGCCGATGCTCGCGGCCCTCCTGCGACACCAGCTCGATCTCGGCCCCGACCAGGTCCCGCCGGGAGGGCAGCAGAGACAGGTTGGGAAACTCCGTCGGCCGGATCGCCCCGTCGATCGGCGTTCCCGCCAGCACGTCGTAACTGGAGACCCCCTCCTCGTGGCGCGAGAAGCCCAGACCGGAAGTCGCGTTCGCCTGGGGATCCAGGTCCACGATCGCCACCTTCCGGTCCAGCGCGGCGAGCGCCGCCCCGAGGTTGATGGCGGTGGTCGTCTTCCCGACGCCCCCCTTCTGGTTGACGATCGCGATGACGCGCGACATTGCCGGGGATTATCCGTGTTCCACGTGGAACATCGTCATCGGTCCCGCTTGCGGAAGGCCGAAATCACCTTCTTTTTCGAACCGGGGACCGGGTCCGAGGCCTCCAGCCGGAAGTTCGCGCGCAGCTCCCGCTCGAGGCGGATCGGGTCCGTCGTCCAGGCCAGGAGCAGGCCTCGCCCCTCCAGGAACGGCCCGTCCCCGACCATCGCGGCCAGATCGCCGACCGCCCGGCTGGTCGCGGCGCCAAACCGACGGCCCGCGAGGGCGGGCAGCCTTCCCTCCACGACCTGCGCGTTGGGCAGCCCCAGCCGTGCGATCACCGCGCGCAGAAACGCCGTGCGCAAGGGCCGGGGCTCGAGCAGGGTCGCCTCCAGATCCGGCCGGGCGATCGCGATCGGCAGGCCGGGGAATCCCCCGCCGGTCCCGATGTCGAGCAGGCTCGTGGATTCCGGCAGCCGCGCCTGCGGCAGGATCGATTCGAGGGCATGCGCGACCAGCTCGAGCGAGGGGAGGGGACCGGTCAGGTTGGTGCGGCGGCGGGAGAAGTCCAGCTCCGAGAGGAACTCCGAGAGCCCCGCGATGCGATCTTCCGGGAGCGTCAGCCCGAAATCGGGCAGCCGGCGCGCGATCTCCTCGGCGAAGGCCTCAGGCGGAAGCGCTCCCGCCTCGGGCAACATGGGCGGAGATTATCGCCACGGCCGCGGGCGTGACGCCGGAGATCCGGGAGGCCTCGCCGACCGTGCGCGGCCGGCGGCGCGAGCACTTCTCGACGACCTCGCGCGAGAGGCCCGGCACCGCGGCGTAGTCGAAGCTCTCGGGGATCTCCCGCCGCTCGAGCGGGCGCAGGCGCTCGAGGCGCTCCCGCTCCCGCGCGATGTAGCCCTCGTAGCGCACCCGACTCTGCAGGATCGCGCGTTCCTCGCGGGAGAGCGGCGACAGCGCCTCGGGGGCGAGGCGCTGGAGGGAATCTATGGATAAGTCTTGTCTCTTCAATAGTTTACGCATGTCTGTCGGCGCGTCGACCGTGATCCCGAGCTCGCGCTCGAAGAGCTCGCGCGTCTCTCGATCCGGGTTCACGGCCCTGGACCGCAGCGCCTCCTCGGCCTCGCGCAGGCGCTCTTCGCCGCGCAAAGCCGCGTCGTGCTCCTGCGGCGAGACCATGCCGAGCCGCAAGGCGTGCGGCATCAGCCGCGGGAGAACGGAGTCGACGCCCAGCAGCAGCCGGTGCTCGGAGCGGGAGGTGAAGAGCCGGTAGGGCTCCTCGAGCCCCAGCCGCGTCAAATCGTCCACCATGACGGCGGCGTAGGCCTCTGCGCGCTCCAGCACGAAGGGGGGCCGATCCATCGCCGCGTGCGCGGCGTTGATGCCGGCGAGGATCCCCTGGGCCGCCGCCTCCTCGTAGCCGGAGGTGCCGTTGATCTGGCCCGCGAGGTACAGGCCGGGCACTTCGCGGCAGGCGAGCGTCGGCGCGAGCTGGTCGGGGAAGCTGAAATCGTACTCGACGGCGTAGCCCGGCCGCAGCATCTGCGCGCGCTCGAGCCCCGGAATCTCCCGCAGCATCCGGCGCTGGATCTCCTCCGGCAGCGAGGTCGAGAGGCCGTTGACGTAGATCTCTTCCGAGTCGCCTTCCGGCTCGAGGAAGATCGTGTGCGCGGGCTTCTCGGCGAACTTCACGACCTTGTCCTCGACGGACGGGCAGTAGCGCGGCCCGATGCCCTCGATTCGCCCGGCGTACATCGGGCTTCGGTGAAGGTTCTCGCGGATCAAGGCGTGAACGCGCTCGTTGGTCGCGGTGGACCAGCAGAGCGCCTGCCGGAT
>DATBIJ010000134.1:0-6606 GCA_036557025.1 Thermoanaerobaculia bacterium
GCGGCGGCGGCGGCCGCGATCGTCGCTCGCGGCTCGCGCGAGCCCTGGCAGCTGCAGCGGCTCGCGGGGGCACCGGCGGTCGGGAGCGCGACGGTCGCGGACACGCGGTCGGTGCGGCCGGGCGACGTGATCGAAACCGATGCCTCCTCGAGCGCTCGCCTGCGCGTCGGCATGATCGGCGAGGTCGAGGTCCGCGCGGGCTCGCGCGTGCGGCTGCTCGCGACGCGCGCGACCGATCACCGCCTCGCGCTCGACCGCGGCGCCATCGCGGCGCGCATCTGGGCTCCGCCGAGGCTCTTCTTCGTCGAGACACCGTCGGGCCTGGCGGTGGATCTGGGCTGCGCCTACACGCTCGAGGTCGCGCCGGACGGAGGCTCGCTGCTCGCGGTGAGCGCGGGATGGGTCCAGCTCGAGGATGGCGAGCGCGAGGCGCTGGTTCCCGCCGGCTCGCTCTGCGCCATGCGGCCCGGGATCGGGCCCGGCACGCCGTATCGCGAGGGCGCCTCGCCGGCGTTCGTCGCGGCGCTTCGCCGCTTCGACTTCGAGTCGGGCGGGACCGAGGCGCTGCCGATGGTGCTGGAATCCGCCGACGCGGCGGACTCGCTCACGCTCTGGCACCTGCTGCGGCGCACGCGCGAAGACGATCGCGGGCACGTGTACGACCGCCTCGCGGCGCTGGTCCCGCCGCCTCCGACCGTCACCCGGGCGGGCATCCTCGCCGGCGACGAGACGATGCTCGAGGCCTGGCGCTCGGAGCTGGGCATCCCCTGGTTCCGCAAGGACGGCGGTTGGCTTCGCCGAGCGATCGGCGCGGTCGAGCGCGCGATCTCGTCACCGACGCGGAGCGCGCGATAACGCCGCGGCTTCCGCGGACGTCTCCCCTTCCGAGGAGGAGACGATGAGACGCACGGCACGTGTCCTGGCCGCGACGGTGGCCCTGGCGGCGATCCTCGGAGCGCCGTTCCTGCGCGCCTCCGAAGCCGCGAGCGGCGTCTACGAGATCCGCCCGGAAGACTCCCGCGTCGGCTTCACGATCCAGAAGTGGGTGGTCTTCAAGGAAGAGGGGCGCTTCCGCGAGATGCGCGGCGAGGTCGCGGTCGACAGAGAAAACCCCGCCGCCTCGCGCGTCTGGGTCGAGATCGTCGCATCGAGCCTCGACACCCGCGACCCCTACCGCGACCGGACCGTTCGCGGCGAGGACTTCCTGAACGTGCGCCGCTACCCGACGCTGCGCTTCGAGAGCCGGCGGGTGCTGCCGAAGGGGGGAGAAGCCTTCGACATCGAGGGGGACCTGACGATCCGTGGCGTCACCCGGCGCGTCACCGTTCCGGTGCGCCTGCGGGGCCTCGCCCGCGTGCCGGAGGTCGGCGATCTGGCCGGCTTCGAGACCAGCTTCACCATCAAGCGGTCGGACTACGGGGTCCTCGGCAGCAAATGGAGCGGCGGCAAGGCGATCCTCTCCGACGAGGTCGTGGTCAGCATGGAGGTCGGGGCGAGGCGGAAGTAGGCCCGCTACTCCTTTGCCTTCCCCGTCTTCTTCTCCGCCTCCTGGGCCGCCGCTTCCGTCTTGGCCGCAGCCAGGCGGGCCACGTCGATGCCGAACTGGTCCTTCAGCATCGCGAGCATCGCGCTCATGCCGCCGCCCACGGTGCCCATGACCTTGCCGACACCACCGGATCCGCCGCCGCCGTTGCCCATTTCGATGATGTTGATCTTGTCGATGCCCGCGAGCTGCGTCGCGAACGCCTGCGCGAGCTCGGGCATCTTGTCCACGATCATGTTGAGGACCGCGGCCTCGTTGAAGTTCTTCCAGGCCTCGGCTTTCCGCTGCAGGCCTTCCGCCTCGGCCAGGAGCTTCTTCTTGACGACCTCCGCCTCGGCTTCGCCGACCGCCAGGACCTTGGCAGCCTCGGCCCTCCCGATGCGCTCGATCTTGGCCGCCTCGCCGCTGCCCTCGTACTCCAGCTCCTTCTGCGTCGCTTCGGCCTTGATGATCGTCGCTTCCTTCTCCCCCTCCGCGCGCAGGATCGTCGCCTGGCGATCCCCTTCTGCCCGGAGGATCGTCGCCTGACGATCGGCCTCCATGGGCCGCACGACGGTCGCCAGAAGCTCCTGCTGCCGGCGAGCGGCCTCCTGCTCCTGGACGATGACTTCCTGCTGCTTGCGGACCTGATCGATCCGGGTCTCCTGCTCGATGACCTTCTGCCGCGCGATCGCGGTCGCCAGCGGGCCGGACTGCTGCGTCTCCGCCTGCTTCGCCTGGACCGCGGCGTCGAACTCCGCCTGCTTCGACTCCTTGTCCCGAAGCGAAGCGGCGATCGCGACGTCCGCCTCGTAGCGCTTGGTCTTGCCTTCGCGGTCGGCGTTCGCCGACTGGATCATGGCGTCGCGCTGTGCCTGCGCCTCCCCGATGATCGCATCGCGCTTGACCTCCGCGGTGCGCTTCTTGCCCAGGGCGTCGAGGTACCCCTGCTCGTCGCTGATCTGCTGGATCGTCAGGATGTCGATGTTGACGCCCATCTTCTTCAGGTCGAGGGCGGCCTCGTCCGTCATATTCTGGGCGAAGGCCTGCCGGTCGGCGTTGATCTCCTCGACCGTCAGCGTTCCCAGAATCGCGCGCAGATGACCCTCCAGCGTCTGGAAGATCACGCCCTTGATCTGCTCTGTCGTCATGCCGAGGAAGCGCTCGGCCGCCGCGCGCATCGAGACGTCGTCCCCCGCGATCTTCACGTTGGCGACGGCCTCGACCGTCACCGGCACGCCTTCCTTCGTATAGGCGCGCTGGATCTTCAGCGGGATCGAGATGATGTTCAGAGACAGGTAGGCGACCTGCTCCAACACCGGGACGCGCAAGGTCGCCCCGCCGCGAACGATCCGAAACCCGACTTTCGATTTGACGCCCTTGTCGTCGACGATCGAATGCTTGCGGCCGTAGATGATCGCGACCATCGAGGGAGGCACCTTGATGTAATTGCGGGCGAACAGCGCCATCGCGACGACGAGCCCGATCAGCCCCAGCACGACCGCGATGACGACGGTCGCGGCCGGAAGATCCGAGAACAGCTCCTTCATGGCCTCCTCCTCCCCGTGCCCGATCGGTCGCCGTTGCTCAGGCCGTCGAGCCGGCGGGACGCACGCGCTCCACCAGAACCGATTCTCCGCTCAGCGCCTTGACGGTCACCGGCGTGCCCATGCTCAGGGCGCTTCCGTCGGCGCTGCGGGCGATGTGCGTCGAGCGCTCCCCGGCGACCGTCATCGTGATCTGCCCGACGCCTCCCTCGGGAATGCGCACGGTCACCTCGGCCGCCTGGCCGACGAGGCTCGACATCTTCACCTCGCTGGACGCCTGCTGCGAATAGAGCAGCCTCGCGAACTGGTACACCACTCCGGCCAGGATGACCCCGGCCACCATCCCGATGCCCGACGAGATCGGGTGCGAGAGCCCGTAGTAGCGGGCCACGACCCCTCCGACCCCGAAGGCGGTCAGGAAGGAGCCGATGATGCGGGTGCTGAAGATGCTCGGCCCGCCCCCGTGATCGACGTCCAAGTGGCCACCGACGTCCGACTCGACGTGCACGTCGTGATCGCCCCCGAAGATCTCCCCGACGAACATCATCAAAAGCAGCAGCACGAGCCCGGAGGCCCCGATCACCACGTACAGGAGCATGGTTTCAGCCTATCTCAGTCGTTTCTGACCCCTGGGCGCGCCCTCACGGGCACCCGCGGGTGCCGCCTAACCGTCTGATCGAACTGGCGTCTAATGGGCGAATGGAAGGCAGCTCGGCAGCCGCCGTCGCGCGGGCAAAACGCGGCGATCGCGAGGCCTTCCGGGAGCTGGTCGAGCGACACAGCCACCATTTGTTCCGGCTCGCCTGGCGCCTGACCGGCAACGAGTCCGATGCGGAGGATGTGGTGCAGGAAACCTTCTGGAAAGCGTGGAAGCAGCTGCCGGGGTTCGAGGGGCGCTCGGAGTTCTCGAGCTGGCTCCACCGGATCGCGGCAAACTGCGCGCTGGACCTTCTGCGCGCCCGGGGGCGCCGTCCGGAAGCCGCGCTTCCCGAGGAGGAGATCCACGCCGCTCCCGAGCCGGGTCCCGAGCGCCGGCTGGAGTCCGCGGAGGTCTCGCGAACGATCGCGGCCGAGCTGGACGGGATGACCGCGATGGAGCGCACCGCCTTCGTGCTTCGACACTTCGAGGGCCGCTCGATCGAGGAGATCGGCCAGGCCCTGGGCGTGCGGCAAGAAGCCGCGAAACAGTCCGTGTTCCGGGCGGTTGCGAAATTGCGGCGGGCGCTCGCGCCCGCGGCGGGGATGTCGTCATGACCAACCATTCGACCGACGAGGATCTCGTGCTCCATCTCTACGGCGAAAAGACGGGACACGGCGTCGCGGACCATCTCGCCGCCTGCACCGAGTGCGCGGACAAGGTCGAGCAGATGCGCCGGCTGCTCAAGGCCGTCGGCGATGCGCCGGTCCCCGAACGCGGCGAGCAATACGGCGCGCAGGTCTGGCACCGCCTGAAGGCGCGCCTGGACGTCGAGGAGACTCCCGTCGCCCGCCCGTCCTTCGGGCTGCGCGGTTGGGCCCTCGCCGCGGCCGCGGCGGCGATCGCGGCGGTGGCCTTCCTGATCGGCCGCGGGACCATGCCGCCCGTGTCTCCGTCCGGCACGGCGACGGCCACCCTCTCCCTCGAGGCGCAGGAGCGCATCCTGCGCGACGCCGTCGCCCGGCACTTCGAGCGCTCGCGGCGCGTCCTGACCGAGGCGAGCAACGCCTCCGGCGAAGAGCCGACGAGCTTCGCGCCGATCCGAACGGGCGCCGAGGGGCTCGTCGCCGACAACCGGCTCTTCCGGCAGGCCGCCCAGCGCTCGGGCGACCGAGCCGTCGCGCAGACGCTCGAGGAGCTCGAGCGCGCCTTGATCGAGATCGCCAACGGTCCGGCCCAGCCCACCCCGGAGCAGATCGAGGCGCTGCAGCGCCGGCTCGAGGCCCAGGGAGTGCTCTTCAAGATTCGTGTGCTCGCGCCCCAGATGAGGCAGGCCGTGCCCCCGACGCCGCCGCCGGCGTCCAACCTGTGATCGTGAAAGGAAATCGCCCGATGAACACTGCCCTGCGATTCGCCGCCGCCGCGACCCTCGCCGCCGCGGCCCTGCTCTGGCCCGCGCGCCTGCGGGCGGCCGCCGAGGCCGAAGCCACGGCGACCGCGACGGCCACCGCCGAGGCCTCTGCGGAGGCGCGGGAGCGAGCCCAGGAGGCCCGCGAGCGCGCCGAGGAAGAGCGCGAGCGCCAGCAGGACCTCTACGAGGAGGGAACCGACGCGCTCGACGAGAAGAACTGGAACGGAGCGATCCGCCAATTCGCCGCGGCCGCCCGGATCAGGGGCCCCACGACCGACGCCGCCCTCTTCTGGAAGGGCTACGCGGAAAACAAGGCCGGCCGCAAGGCCGAGGCGCTGAAGACGCTCTCGTCGCTCCAGACCGGCTACCCGGACAGCCGCTGGCTCAAGGACGCCAAGGCCCTGGAGATCGAGATCCGGCAGGGCAGCGGCGCGACCAACCCTTCGCCGGAGGACGAGGACGATCTCGAGCTGAAGCTGATCGCTCTCAACAGCCTGATGTCCCAGGACCCGGAGCGGGCGATTCCGATGGTGGAGAAGTTCCTGCGGCCCGGACAGCCGCGCGAGCTGCGGGAGAAGGCGCTCTTCGTCCTGACGCAGAGCTCCTCCCCGAAGGCGCGCGAGATCCTCACCAACGTCGCCCGCGGAGGATCCAACCCCGACCTCCAGGAGGAGGCGATTCACTACATCGGCATCATGGGCAGCTCCCAGAACCGCGCGCTGCTCTCCGAGATCTATTCCTCGACGAAGGACCCCGATGTGAAGGAAGCCGTCATCGAAGCCTGGATGATCTCGGGCAACAAGGAGCGGATCCTCGAGGCCGCGCGCAACGAGAAGGATCCCGACCTGCGCGAGGAGGCGATCGAGAAGCTCGGCGTCATGGGCGGCCGCGACGAGCTCTGGCAGCTCTACCAGAAGGAGACCGACCGCAACGTCAAGGAGGCGATCCAGCAGGGCCTCTTCGTGGGCGGCGCGCGCGACCGGATGTTGGAGCTCGCCCGCACCGAGAAGGACCCGGAGCTGCGCGAGGACGCCATCGAGAAGCTCGGCCTGATGGGCGGCCGCGACGAGCTCTGGAAGCTCTACGGCACCGAGACCAACCGCAACGTCAAGGAGGCGATCCTCCAGGGTCTGTTCCTGGGCGGCGATCGCGCCCACATGCTGCAGCTCGCCAAGGGAGAGAAGGATCCCGAGCTGCGCGCGGAGGCCGTCCAGAAGCTCGGAATGATGGGCGGCGGCGAGGAGCTCGCGTCGATGTACGCGACCGAGACGCATCCCGAGGTCAAGGAGGAGATTCTTCAGGGACTCTTCCTCGGGGGCCGGGCCGACAAGCTGATGGAGATCGTCCGAACCGAGAAGGATCCCGAATTGAAGGGCGAGGCCATTCAGAAGCTCGGCCTGACCGGCCAGCCCAAGAGCGGGGAGTTCCTGGTGTCGCTCTACAAGACCGAGACGGATCCGGAGATCAAGGAGGCGATCCTCGATGCGCT
>DATBIJ010000135.1:0-2916 GCA_036557025.1 Thermoanaerobaculia bacterium
TCGGCGCGGAGGGTCTTCCAGGAGATCGAAAACGACGGATCCGAGAAGTACGCGGCCCAGACCTTCTTGGCCGCTGCTTTCCCGACGGCGACCGGCTCTCCCGGCGGATAGGCGATCGCATCCTCGGCGTAAAAGGACGCGACGCGGTCGACGTCCCGCGCCACGGCCGCCGTCGACCATTCGTCATCCAGCTTCGCCAACACCTTCGCCTTCGTGCTCATGTTGTCGTCGGCGCCCGCCGTCGCGGAAACCGAAGACCCGATGACGGTGGCGAGGAGAAACACGAGGGACCGGAGATACGTTGGGAAGCCTCTCATCTTGCAACCTCCTGAGGAACAATCGCGAAACGTACTCCATCCCCAGCCGCGACAGGTATCCCTTCTCGCGCACCCGCGCGAGCATCCACCCGAAGAAGACGCCCGCCGCGGCGAGGTAGATCAGGTCCAGCCCGATCGCCCAGGCGAGAGCCTTGGCATCCAGCGCTCCGGTCGACAGCGCGGTCCGCATGCCTTCGAAGACATGTGTCGAAGGGAACGCTTTCGAGATCGGCTGAAGCCAGCCCGGCAGGACGCCGATCGGGTAGAAGACCGCCGAGACGGGTTGGATGAGAAACGGAATTCCCCAGATCAGCGCCTCGGCGGCCTGGCCGTAGCGCAGGATCAGGGCCATGGTCATCATCCCGACGGTCCAACCGAACAGCAGCAGGGCGAAGACGAAGGGCGCGAGCGCGAGCCCCGTCGCGAACAGGTGGAAGTCGTAGAAGAGCAGCGCGAGGATCGTCAGGATGCCGGCGCTGGCCAGTGCGCGCAGGGCCCCGAGGATGCAGGTCGCGAAGATCAGCTCGGAAACGCGGATGGGGGCGAGGAAGATGTTCAGGATGTTGCGGCCCCAGATGTCCTCCGTGACCGAGAGCGTGATGGCCTGCTGCGAGGAATAGAAGACGTCCCAGAGGATGGCGCTTCCCAGAAGGAAGGTCGCGATTGGAGAGAGGCTCTCCTGCTGGATCCAGCGCGTGATGAAGCCCCACACGAGCAGGTCCATCACGGGCCAGAAGACCACGCCCATGACTCGGGGGAGGCTCCGCCGGTAGAGATAGAGGTACCGGAGAAGCAACCCGGAGACCCGCTGCCACATCGCTTCGACTACTCCGCCTTCGCCGCCGTCGCGTCCCGGACCTCTCCGTCTCTCGCGATCCGAAGGAAGACCTCCTCGAGCGTGCCGCCCGCCGCGGTCTTCGAGATCTCCTCGGGCGTGCCCTGCGCGACGATGCGTCCCCTGGAGAGGAACAGAACGCGGTCGCAGAGGATCTCGACCTCGCGCATGTTGTGGGAGGTGTAGATCATCGACAGGCCGCGCGAGGCGCGCAATTCCGCGAGGCGCGTGCGGACACGGTCGGCGATGTCGGGATCGAGGCTCGCGGTGGGTTCGTCGAGGAAGAGGATCTCCGGGTCGTTCAGGAACGCCTTGCAGAGGTTGACGCGCGTCGCCTGGCCCGAGGAGAGCGCCCCGGTCCGGCGGTCCGCGAGGTCCGTGACGCCGAAGAGCTCCAGCATCTCGGCGATGCGGCGCTCGCGGTTCGCGAGGCCGTACAGCTTCGAGAACACGGTCAGGTTCTCGCGCACGGTCAGGTTGGCCGGCATCGAGACGTACGCCGAGGAGAAGTTCACTCGGGCGAGCATGCGCCGCCGCTCTCTCGCGACGTCGAGCCCCAGAACCCGGACGCTGCCGGACGTCGGCGTCGTCAGACCCAGGATGAGCTGGATCGTGGTCGTCTTTCCGGCGCCGTTGGGACCCAGCAGCCCCAGGATCTCGCCGCGCCGGACCTGGAACGACACGCCGTCGACCGCGCGCGTTCGATGGAAGACCTTCGTCAGATCGCAGACGTCGATGACGGGGTCGGGAGCTCCCGCGCTCACTCCTCCGCCGCCCCGCCGGCCGCGGCAACCTGCCCGGGCTTGATCTTGGAGGCGTCGAACTTCTTCGCGGAGGCGATCATCTTGTCCATCGTGGCGTCGAACTCCGCCTTCGCGCCGCGCTGGAAGCGCAGGGGGTTGACCCGGGCGACGACGAAGTTGCGCAAATACGGGCTGTCGAAGCCGCGCTCCTTGAGCGCCGCGATGGCCTGGCCGACGGCCTCGTCGAGCTCCCGCAGCTTCTCCGCGCGCTTCTCCCGCACGGCGAGCGCCTTCGAGAGCGGCAAGTCCAGGAACGCGTCGACCCGCTTGACGACCGAGTTGTACGCTCCGCCCGCGAACCGGCCGTTCTTCTCGTAGCAGAGTCCGATCGTCAGGAACGCCGGCTCCTCGAACTCCAGCGCGTAGTCCTGCTCGGTCCCCGGAGCCTTCCCGGCCAGGTCCCGCTGGAGGCGCACGACCTCGAGGGATTTCTCGCGCAGGTTGTGGGCCTTCTCCGTGTTGAGAGCCAGGATCTTGTAGGCGACCTCGGGCTCCGGGACCACGAGCGCGATGACCGCCTGAGCGCCAAGCCGCCTCAAGGCCGAAGTGCGGTGGTGGCCGTTGGGCGTCCAGTAGATGCCCTCCTCGGAGCGCACGGCGATGATCGGGTCGAGGAACCGTCCAAGCTTGTCGATCACGGACTCGAGCCGCTTGACGTGGGTGTCGGAGAGATCGCGCTGGTAGGGCGTCGGCTGGACCTTGTCGATCGGAAGGCTCGCGAGAATCTGCCAGAACCCGCCGAGCGGATCCCTGTACGTCGCCAGCACGGCGCCGCCGTCCTCGTCGATCTGCGACGCCAGGGTCTCGACCGCCGCGGGAGCATTCCCGCCCGCGACGGCCTTGGGCTCCAGTCCGCGCGATCCGGGCTTGACCTTCTTTCGGCGTGGGGGCATGACTCTCCTCAGTTCAGGATGGCGATGGCGCGCAGGGGGCCGCCCGAGCCGCCCGCGATCTTCATCGG
>DATBIJ010000136.1:0-3464 GCA_036557025.1 Thermoanaerobaculia bacterium
CGTCCTGCCGCCGCTCGCGCGCACCCGGGCCGTCGTCACGATCCACGACATCATCCACCTGCTCTACCCGCAGTTCCTGCCCAACCGCGCCGCCCATCTCTACGCGCGCGTGATGATTCGCCGCGCGCTCGCGCGGGCCGACCGCATTGTGACGGTCTCCTGGAACAGCAAGCGCGACCTCGTGGATTACTTCGGCGTCGCCGGCTCGCGCATCGAGGTCGTCTACAACGGCGTCGCGGACTCCTTCCGCACGGAGACGACGCCCGAGGAGTGCCGCCGCGTCGCCCAGCGCTACGGGTTGCCGTCTCCGTACCTCCTCTTTCTCGGTGGGGCCAAGCCGCACAAGAACGTCCAGAACGTCGTCCGCGCCTTCGCCGAGGCGCGCCGCGCCGGGGATCTGCCCCATGCGCTGGTACTCGCCGGCCCGATGCCCGACAACCCGGCGCGCCTCGAGGCTCTGCTCTCGGCCCTCGAGCTTTCCGACCACGTCCGGCGGCCCGGGATCGTGCCGGAGGAGGACCTTCCCGGCCTCTACGCCGGCGCCTCGGTCTTCCTGTACCCGACGCTGTACGAAGGCTTCGGCCTTCCGGTCGTCGAGGCGATGGCGTCCGGCGTGCCGGTGTTGACCTCGGCGACCTCCGCGCTCCAGGAGATTGCCGGCGGCTTCGCCTACGTCGTGGACCCGATGGACGTCGACGCGATCGCCCGGGGAATCCGCGCGCTGGCCCTCGACGAGAACACGCGCGCGCACTTCGCCGAGCTCGGCCGCAAGCGCGCGCTGGACTTCTCCTGGGACAAGGCGGCCGAGAAGACGCTTGAGGTCTACGCCGCGGTGCTGGCGAATCCGAAGGCCGTAAATCGTGAATCGTGAATCGTAAATCGTAAGTAGCAGGAAATACGCGTTGGCGCTCGATTCACCATTCACGATTCACGATTCACTCCCATGAGAACCGCCGTCGTCCACGACTGGTTGAACGGGCGGCGCGGCGGGGAGAAGGTCCTCGAGGCCATCCTGCCGCTCGTGCCCGATCCGACGATCTTCACGCTCTTCTACACCCCCGGATCGGTGTCGCCGGCGGTCGAGCGCTATCCGATCCGCGCGTCGTTCCTGAACACGCTCCCCTTCTCGCGATCCCATTACCGCAACTACCTGCCGCTTTTTCCCCGCGCCGTGGAGTCCTTCGACCTCTCCGGCTTCGATCTGGTCGTTTCGATCTCGCACTGCGTCGCCAAGGGCGCGATCGCGCCGCCGGGCGTGCCGCACCTCTGCTACTGCAACAGCCCCGTCCGCTGGGCCTACGAGATGTTCGACCTCTACTTCCCGCGGGACCGCACGCGCTTCTTTTTGTTGAAGAAGTGGGCCGTGGATCGTCTCCGACGCTGGGACATCGCGACCGCGAACCGGCCGACCCGGCTGCTGGGCAACTCCAGCGTGATCGTCGAGCGAATCCGGCGGCACTGGAACCGCGAGTCCCGCGCGCTGTTTCCCCCGGTGGACGTCGCGTACTTCACGCCCTCCGCGGCGCCGAGGAAGGATTTCCTGCTCGCGGTCGGGGCGCTGGTGCCGTACAAACGCTTCGAGCTCGCGATCGAAGCGGCGAAGGCGCTCGGCCGCCCGCTCGTGCTCGTCGGCAACGGGCCCGAGGAGGCGCGCCTCCGCGCGATGGCCGGCTCCTCCGTACGAATGGTCGCGGGAATCCCCGGAGAGGAGCTTCGAGAGCTGTACCGGACCTGTGCGGCATACGTCCAGCCCGGGGAGGAGGACTTCGGCATCGCGACCGTGGAAGCCCTCGCCTGCGGCGCCCCGGTCGTGGCTCTGGGGCGCGGGGGCGTCCGCGACATGGTGCGGGATCCCGAGCACGGGGTCCTCTACGCCGAGGAGTCGGCGGCCGCGCTGACCGCCGCCGTGCGGCGGCTCGAGACGATGTCCTTCGACTACAATGCCCTCCGGGCTTCGGCGCTGCGCTTCTCGCCGGAGCGCTTCGCGGAGGAATTCCGAGCGGAGGTCGCGGCGCTGCTGCCGCCCGCCGCCCGGCGATCGCCAGAGACCAAAGCCGTCCGATGATCCGACAGCACCGAAAGATCGCGCTCGCCTTCCTGGCCGCGGACCTCGCCGCGACCGGCCTGGCGCTCGCGGCGGCGTACCTCCTGCGCTTCCGCGCCGAGATCATTCCGGTCACCCGCGGCGTGCCCGACCCCGCCCTCTACGCCCGCCTCTTCCCGCTCATCGCGGTCCTCTGGCCGATCGTCTACTACTTCCACGGCCTCTACCAGGTGCGCCGTCACCGCTCGCGCATCGAGGAGGGCTTCGCGGTCCTGATGGCCACGGCGCTCTCGACGATCCTGCTCGCCGGCCTCTCCGCGTTCTTCCGCGATCTCTCCTACTCCCGCGCCGTGCTGCTGCTCTTCTTCGGCCTCGACGTGTTGTTCGTCTTCGCCGCCCGCACGGCGATCCGCCGCTACCTCGAGGAGGCCTGGCGCCACGGCGTCGGCGTGCGCCGCATCCTCGTGGTCGGGGCGGGGCGGCTCGGCCGCTCCCTGCTCGAGAAGACGATCGAGCACCCCGAGGCCGGCCTGCGCGCGGTGGGCTTCGTGGACGACGATCCGAAGCGCCGCGAGAGCATCTTCGGCGTGCCGTATCTGGGGGGGACGGGGGAAGCGGCCCGGCTCGTCGAGGAGCACGGCATCGACACGGTCTTCCTGGCCCTCCCGTTGGAAGCGCACAAGACGATGCTCGCGGTGCTCAAGGACGTGGGCCGGTCCGTCGCCGACGTTCGCGTCGTGCCGGATCTGCTGCAGCACATCACCTTCCGCGTCGGCGTCGAGGATCTCGACGGCTTGCCCGTCGTCCACCTGACGCAGGTCCCGCTGACCGGCTGGATGAGCCTGGTCAAGAGGACGCTGGATATCTCGATCGCGGGCGTCGCGCTGGTGCTGCTCTCTCCGCTGTTCGCCGCGGTCGCAATCGCGATCCGTCTCTCCGATCGCGGCGCGGTCTTCTACCGCCAGGAGCGCATGGGCCTCGACGGCCGGCCCTTCCAGATCCTGAAGTTCCGATCGATGGTGGAAGGCGCCGAGGAAGAGACCGGGCCGAAGTGGGCGACCGAGAACGACGACCGCGTCACGCCGCTGGGCCGCCTTCTGCGGCGCTGGAGCATCGACGAGTTTCCGCAGCTCGTCAACGTCCTGCGCGGCGAGATGTCGCTGGTCGGACCCCGCCCCGAACGCCCCGAGTTCGTGCGCGAGTTCAAGGAGAAGTTCCCGCAGTACATGGTGCGCCACCGCGTGCGCGCGGGCATCACCGGCTGGGCACAGGTCAACGGCTGGCGCGGCAACACCAGCCTGTCCAAGCGCATCGAGTACGACCTCTACTACATCGAGAACTGGTCGCTCTCGCTCGACCTCAAGATCCTCTGGCTGACCGTCAAGCACGGCTTTCGGCACCGGAACGCCTATTGAAGAAT
>DATBIJ010000137.1:0-17109 GCA_036557025.1 Thermoanaerobaculia bacterium
GGGTCATCGCGGAGCTCAAGCGCCTCTACAAGCTCGATCTGACGGCTGCCTCCAGCCACCGCCTGATCGAGGCGGTGCCGTCGGCGCGGAGGCGGTCGTGAGCGCGGTCGCGTCGGCGACGCGGCTCGAGGATTTCGAGGCGGCGCGGATCGACCCGGCGGGCTTTCGGCACGCCGACCACGTGCGCATCGCGTGGGAGCTCCTGGGGGCCTGCTCGCTGCCGCGGGCGATGGAGCGAATGGCCGACGGGCTGCGCCGCATCACCGCGCTCGCGGGCAAGCCCGAGCGCTACCACGAGACGATCACGTGGGCCTGGGTGCTCCGGGTCGCCGACCGGATCGCCCGAAGCGGGAGGGGCGGCTGCTTCGAGGAGTTCGCCGCGGCCCACCCCGACCTGCTCGATTCGAAGGCGCTCGCGGCGTGGTACCTCGACGAGACGCTCGCGTCTCCCGAGGCGCGGCGCGTCTTTCGGATGCCGGACCGGCTCTGCGCCGAAGAGTCCGGGAGTCCCTAGCGGGCGTTGATTCGGACGCCGCCGCCCGAAGTCGACATCCGCAGCATTTCGCCGCCGCGGCCGAGCTCCCCCGAGAGGCGCCGTTTGGAAACGGTGCCCTTCACCATCATCGGAATGTCGGTGGTGACGGAGTTGCCCGACGCGTCGATTCTCAAGTTGGCGTTCGGATCCAGGCTGACCGAGATGCCGCCGCCGGAGGTCTCGAGGTTGCCGCCTCTGTCGTTGCCCGGAGCGAAGCTCGCGCGGATCGAGCCGCCCGAGGTGTCCGCCTCGACCCGCCCGCCCGCGTTTTCGATCTCGATGGAGCCGCCCGAAGACTCCGCGCGCAGGTCGCCGGCCACGTTGCGGACGCTGACGCTGCCGCCCGAGGTCGAGGCCTCGACGCTGCCCGTGACTTCCTCGACATTGATCGATCCGCCCGATGTGTCGAGATTCGCGGAGCCCTTGACGTTGGCGACCCGGATGGAGCCGCCGGAGGTGTCCGCGCTCAGGTTGCCCTCGATGTCCGACGCCCGGATGGAGCCGCCGGAGGTGTCGAGCTTGACCGCCGCGCGCAGGGTCGACACCGTGATCGATCCGCCGGAGGTGTCGATGTCGGTCATCGTCTCCTGGGGCACCTCGATCTCCCAGCGGACGCGGTCGTTGTGGCCCCACCAGCCCGACCAGTTCCCGCGCTTCTTCGCGATGATCTCGACTCGGCCCGGAGCCTCCGACTGCGTGATGTCGAAGATCTCGTCGAGGTCCCGGTTGCGGGAGGTCACCACGACCCTCACGCCCGGAGAGGACGTGCCGGTGACGGTGACGGCACCCTGGGAGGTCTCGAGCCGGAAGCTGCCTCCCGAACTCATGGAGAAGTTCATCTCCCGGCGGTCATCGGCTAGTCCAATGGCCGGAAGGGCGGCGACCGCGGCGGCCAGTACGAGCTTTCTCATCGCGAACTCCTCCAAGTCGAAGCGTCTTTGCTACTTGAACGATCCAGCCGTCGAAAGGTTCCGCAACGGCTTCCAGATGTCGACGACTGTCATCCGGGGGACAAACTTTGTCGACCGACTGCCGTTTTTTCAGCAAATCGGGGTCAGGCACCACGCCAGTACATTCCGGTAACTGCCGTGTTTCCAGTAATTTGGTGTGGCATGGGCGCTGGCGTCCTGATTGCAGTCTCCTCGGGCATGGACGAAGAAACCTTCGAACCCTTCGCGAGCGGGTCGTTCGACGGAGACTCGACCATCCCGGGTGTCGCTGCCGTCGTTGAGGTCTCCAACGAGCGGGAGTTCATGGAAGCCCTGGTCCTTCGGTTGAACGAGATCGTGCGCAAGCCGATCGCGCGCTACGTCGTGACGTACGTCTCCGGCCAGCCGGGCGCCCGGCGGCGGCCAAGCGTGCGCTAGGGCTGTCAGCGCTCCGCTCTCAGCATTCGGCTCAAGGGACCGGCGATTGCCATCCCAACCCTCTCGCGCGGTTCGAGGGGCTGAGCGCTGAGAACAGAACGCTGAGAGCGGTCTCCAGGCGTTGCGGGTCTCGCCTTGGCGACCCGCCAGGTCGAAGAGAGGCGGCCGCTAGGGCAGGACGCCCTTCTCGACCCACCAGGGCACGATCTCGACGATGAGCCGGCCCGCCTTGACGGCGGGATCCTCCGACGCCATCGTCACGGCCTCCTCGGTCGAGATGCCCTTGAACACGAGGATGCCCCGCAGGTCGCCCGCGCCGGCCCCGACGGGCCCCGCGACGACGAGCCGGCCGGATGCCGCCATCGCGTTGAGGTGCGCCATGTGGCCCTCCTGGATCTTCGCGGTCTGCTCGGTCTTTTCCGGCGTCCACTTCGGCCCCTTCTTCAGGAAGCCGAGCTGGTACATCTCCATGTTCGGCGGCATCCCCTCCGGCTTCGGGGCCGGCGGGGACGGCTGCTGAGCGGTGACGGCGGCGGTGAGCAGGAGCGCGAGGGCGGCAAGGGCGGCGGGACGTCGCATCGAGGAACCTCCGCTGTCTAGTTCCGGGTTTCGACGGATGCCTTTGGGCTTCGAAACAGACCGCGCAGGGCGCGAACGATCAGCGCGGCCGCGAGGATCGCGGCGATCACGACCGCGAGCGCGAGGCCGATCGCCACGAGGGGGTGGGCGACGGCGAGCCAGAGGATGACGAAGACGGCGAAGTCCTCCGCGAAGGAGGCCAGCCAGTTGGACACCGGCTCGGGGCTGGTGTTGACGGCGACGCGGGCCGAAGCCTTCAGCCCGTGGGCGGACAGCGCGAAGGTGCCGCACACGAGCGCCGCGATCGCCCGCCAGGGCTCCTGCAGACCGGTCAGCGCGGCAAACCCGAGCAGGGCGGCGGCGGGAATGCGCACGAAGGTGTGCACGGCGTCCCAGATCGTGTCCACGACGGGGACCTTGTCCGCGACGAACTCGACCAGGTAGAGGCAAGCCGCCACGACGATCACCGGCGTCTGGGCCAGCACCTCGAGACCCGCGGGCAGCGTCAGCACGCCCATGCGGTGCAGGAAGCCCAGCACCGCGACCGTGGCGTAGAGGCGAAGGCCGGACGCGACGGCGGCGCCGGCCGCGAGGCCGATCTGCCCGAGCAGCTCCGGAGACATGAGGGAATTCTATCGGCCTCGATTTCACGGCGTGCGGCTAGAATGCGCGCCCGTGCGTCCCGCAACCGCCCGGCGTCGTCTCGCGGCGGCCCTCCTGCTCGGTGCGCTGGCGATTTCCGCGCCGGCCCGGCCCGAGGAGGCGAGGCGGCGCGCGATCTTCCTCTCGTTCGACGGGCTCGGCGGGGCGCGGCTCTCGCGGATGATCGACTCGGAGCGGGTGAAGCTCCCCGCGCTGCGGCGGATGGTGCGGGAAGGGTTCTGGGCGGTCCGCGCCGTTCCTCCGACGCCCTCGCTGACGGCGGTCGCGCACGTCACCATGCTCACGGGCGCCGCGCCGGATCGAACCGGGATCGTCTCGAACTGGCTGCTGGACTCCTCGAAGCCCTTCCCGACGACGACGTCGGGGTTCGACGCGCCGATCCGCGCCGAGACGATGGTGCAGGCGGCCGCGCGCCAGGGCCGGCGCACCGGCGTGATCTTCTACCCGGCGGTCACGGGCAACACCCCGGCCCGCACCGCGGACTTCGCGCTGAACTGGCCGGACGAGGGGGGAATCTCGCGCCCCGAGATCCGCACGATCGCCGCGTCGGAGTGGGGCATCCCGGGGCTCGTGGAGCATCCGTCGGAACGGCTGGTGCGGATCAAGCTCGGCAAGGACGACCGGCTCACGCTGTTCGCTCAGGACACCACCGACGACGGGGTGGTCAACTACGACCGCCTTCGCGTCACCGCTCCCAGGGGAGGGCCGGCGGCGCCGGTCGCCGCGGGCGACTGGTTCCCGGTGGAGGTCGAGTCCTCCGAGGGCCGCACCGGCGCGTGGTGCCGCGTGCTCGAGATCGCGCCCGATCTCTCCAGGACGCGCGTCTACGTCGGACGGCTGGGCCGCAATGCGGGCTATCCCAGGGCCTTCGTCGACGAGATCGACGCGACCATCGGTTTCTGGCCCGGCGTCCCCGACAGCGACGCCTTCGGAGCGGAATCCGACTCGCCCGAGATCTTCCTGGAGCAGTCCGCGCGCCTGACCGACTTCATCCAGCGCGCGCTCGAGTTTGCCGCGGCGCGCGACGACTGGGACCTGCTGCTCGCCTACCAGCCACTGCTCGACGAGATCGGGCACGAGTTCCTGCTCGAGGACCCCGGCCAGCCCGGCTACTCTGCCGCCAAAGCGGCGTACTTCGCGGGCTTCTACGAGCGGGGCTTCGTCATGGCGGATGCCGTCGTCGAGCGGCTGCTGTCGCGGAGCGCGTCGCCGCACGCGCGCGACGCACTGTTCCTCGGCTCCGATCACGGCATGACACCGATCTGGAGCGTGCTCTACCCCAACGTGATCCTGCGCGACGCGGGTCTCTTGAAGCCCACCGCGGACGGACGGCGCGCGGACGCCTCCTCGGCCGCCTACGCGATCGCGAGCGGCGCGACGATCCACGTCTACTGCAATCCCGCCGCTCCGCCCGACACGATCGACAAGATCGAGAAGGCCTTCGCGGACCTGCGGATCCGCGCGGAGTCCCCCTGGGACGTCCTCGTGCGCAAGTCCGCGGCGGGCTCGCTCCACTTGAACGCGCCGGAGTCCGGCGATCTGATCGCGATCCCCAGGCGCGGCTTCCACGTGTCCGGATCGATCGACCGCCCGGGACCCACCGCGGCCGCGACGCACCTGGGCACGCACGGGTACCGCAGCGTCTGGACCGAAGTGCAGGCCACCTTCCTCGGCTTCGGACCCGGAATCGCTCCCGAGAGGCTCGAACAGATCGACAGCCGGGAGATCCCCGGCCGGATCTTCGCCTGGATGGGGCTCGAGCCGCCTCGGGACGCCATGGCCGTGCCGGCGAAGGCGGCCCCGGCCCTCGCCCGCTAGCGGCTCCTCAGAGCGCCAGGTTCGCGGCGCGGACCGCCTGCCGCTCGGGCTCGATCGGCGGAACGGCGACCGGCGGCTGGCGCTCGAGCGGAATCGAGATCCAGACCTCGCATCCTCCGCCCGGAGGATTGCTGATCTCGAAGGCGTGCCGTTCGGGATAGAGCTTCTCGAGGCGGCTGCGCGTGTTCGCGAGCCCGATGCCTCCCGCGGCGGCGGGATAGGTCGGCGTCTCCGGCGGTCGATAGCCGGGCCCCGCGTCGCGGATTCGCAGCGAGAGCCGGTTTCCGTCCGCGCGCGCCGTCAGCGCGATCCGGCCGCGGCTGGTGCGGTGGTCGAGGCCATGCTTGATCGCGTTCTCCACGAGCGGCTGAAGGAGGAAACCCGGCACGAGCGCGTCGCGCACGTCCGGATCGACCTCGATGGTGACCTCGAGTCCGCGGAAGCGCGTCTGCTCGATGCCCAGATAGAGGCCGAGAATGTGCAGCTCTTCGTCGAGGCTCAGAAGCTGCGTGGTCTGGCTCTTCAGCGAGAGCCGCAACAGATCCCCGAGCTGCAGCACCATGCGACGCGCCCGGTCGGGGTCGCGCCCGATCAGCGGGAGGATCGTGTTGAGCGTGTTGAAGAGAAAGTGCGGGCGCAGCTGCGACTGCAGGGCATGGAGCTGGGCCTCGACCAGGGCGGTGCGGAGGCGCTCACGCGCCTCGATCCTCGCCAGGCGCAGGCGGTGGAGCACGATTCCGGCGGCGATCAGCGGCAGCGCGCAGAGCAGATAGAACCAGATCGTCTGCGTGAAGGGCCGCGCGAGCGACATCGTGCCGCTGGCGCTGACGGGGCTCCAGACCCCGCTCTCGTTGGCGGCCTGGACCTCGAAGCGGTAATTCCCGGGCGGGATGTTCGTGTAGTACGCGACGCGCCGTCCCGCGGCGTCGCGCCAGGTCTCGTCGAATCCGACGAGGCGGTAGCGGAAGCGCACGAGCTGGGGCTGGCGGTAGGAGAGGCCCGCATAGTGGAACTCGACGTTGCGCCGGCCCGGGGGCAGATCCAGGCGTGCCGTGCCCGGGTGGGTCTCGCCGTTGACGACGATGCGCTCCAAGGCGATCTGCGGCGGGAGGGGGTTGCCGGAAACCCGCGACGGGTCGACGGACGCGATGCCCTTCATCGTCGCGAAGTAGAGCTGGCCGTCTTTCCCGCGCGTTCCGCCATGCGGCCCGTTGTTGCACTCCGCGTTGCGCATGCCGTCGGCGACGCCGAGTGCCAGCGAAGTGATGCGCCGCACGCGGCCCTCGGCGAAGGCGTGGAGCTCGTTCTTGTCCACGCGGAAGATGCCCGCGGTGCTGCTCATCCAGAGGTGGCCCGCGCCGTCGTCGACCATCGCCTGGATCGCGTCGTAGAAGAGACCGTCCTGGCTTCGGTAGGTCGTCCAGCGTCCGTCCTTGAGACGGCTCAGACCGCCGCGCGTGCCCACCCAGACCGTCCCGTCCTTCTCGGGAACGATCGCCGCGACGATGTCGTGCGCGAGCCCGTCCCGAACCGTGTAGATGCGCCGCTCGGTGCCGCGGATGTGGGAGAGCCCGCCGCCGAAGGTTCCGACCCAGACGGAGCCGTCGGGGTCCGGCGCCAGCGAGAAGATGGCGTCGGAGGGGATCCGGCCGTCGCGCGCGAAGATCTTCTCGGTGGCGCCCTTCTCGGGGACGATCGTGAGACCGCCGCCCATCGAGGCGACCCAGACGCCCCCGGGACACGTCGCGCAGATCCCGGAGATCCAGTTCGAGGAGAGGCCGTCGGTGCGGCGCATCTCGCTCCAGCGGCCCTTTTCGAGCTTCTTCAAACCGTCGACCTGGGTTCCGACCCAGAGGGCGCCGGCGGCGTCCTGGTCGATGGCGAGAATCGGAGATCCGAAGTTGGCGACCGACTCGAAGCGCTCCGCGCCCGGAGCGCGCCGCGAGAGCTGCCCCTTCGCGCTGCCCGACCAGATCGTTCCGTCCCGATCCGTGAAGACCGTCCACATCTTCTCGTCCGCGAGACCGTCGGCGGGTCCGAGGCTCGTGACGCGCCGGTCGCTGAGCTGAAGCAGGCCGCCGTCCATGCTGCCGGCCCAGAGGCTGCCTTCGCGGTCGAACAGAAGCGTCACGAAGCCGTCGGGGACGATGCCGGTCGACGAGGCGTAGCGCTCGAGGCGGCCGTTCTGGAATCGCCAGAGCGCGTCCGTCGTCGCGACCCAGATCGTGCCGTCGACGTCCGCGCGCATCGCGCGCACGAAGTTGCCTTGCGCCGTCGATTCGATGCGTGCGGGGGAGGTGAATCGCAAGCCGTCCCAGCGCAGGAGGGTCAGCCCGGCGGCGATCCAGAGATCGCCCGAGGGAGTCTGGACCATCGCGGTGACCGGCGCCTGAGACGTGGTCTCGACCTGGCTCCAGGTGTTGCCATGACGCCGAAAGAGCGACGGGCCGACGCCGGCGGCCCACATGTCGCCTTCCTTGTCCCGCAGGATGGCGCGGACCCGCCCGGCCGGCAGTCCGGTCGAGGGTCCATGCACGGTGTAGCTCTCGCCGTTGATCTCGAGCAGCCCGCGGTTGGTACCGACCCAGATCGTGCCGTCCGGCGCGGGGAGGATGTGCTGGGCGAGGAACTTCTCGAGCGCCGAGGCGCGCTTCCAGTGCTCGAAGACGCCGTCCTTGTAGCGCGCGAGACCTCCGACGGTCCCGATCCAGAGCGTTCCGTCGGGAGCCTCCGCGAGCGCCTGGACCCAGTCATCCGGCAGGCCGGGCGTGTTGCGCCGCGTGAAGACCGTGAACCGCACGCCGTCGAATCGCACCAGCCCATCCTGCGTCCCCATCCAGAGGTATCCGTTGCGCGTTTGCACGAGCGCGGCGACGGTGTTCTGCGGCAGGCCCGAGTCGGTGGTCCAGTGGCGCAGGCCGTAGTGCGACAGGGGCCGGTCGGGCTCCAGCGCCGCGAGCGGCGCCGCGCAGAGGACGGCCAGCGCGGCCGCGGCGGCCGCCAGGAGGCGTAAGCGAGGCATCCGCATGACGAAGGGAAAACGGCGCCCCATCGGAACGATTCCCGCAGCAGTCGACGTGCCAGGACGTGCCTTCGATGGGCCCGCGGAGGAGTGTGCGTGGGATCGGGACGAATGCCTCAAAAGCGAGGACGAACGCGGTTCGATCTCCTGGACACACTCGCCCTTCATCGGATTCACATCCGGGAACTTGTACGTCGTTTCAAGGCGTTGGTTGTCCGCGAGAGTCGGCCCCGATCAGCGCTCCCCGAGCCAGGCCCGCAGCCTCCGGGCGACTTGTTGGGCAGTGGGCGGATCGTCGTTGGCCAGCACCACGAAGACCCGCGCCGACTCTCTGTCGCTGTCGAGCACGGCGTTGCAGCCCTCCGTGCCTCCCGCGACGCCGAGGTTGCCGCCCTGCGCGAGCCCGCCTTCGGGCATCGGCAACACACCGTCCGCGACCGCCGCCGCGAACTTCTCGAGATCCTCCGCCGTCGCGTAGGTGCCCCCTGCGGAGCTGCCGCGGGCGGGAAGCGCGTAGGTGTTCGCGCGTCGCACGCCGCCGTTGCGCTTGGTGTAACCAATGGCGCGATCGGGAACGATCGCGTCGACTTCGAACGCGCCGCTGTGGCTCATGCCGGCGGGTTTCTCGACGGCGTCGCGCAGGTAGTCGAAGTAGTCGCGGCCCGAGACCTTCTCGACGATCAGTCCCAGCACGATGTATCCGGCGTTGGAGTACTCGCGCCCCTGACCCGGGGCGAAGCGCAGAGGACGATCGGCGAAGAGCGGAACGTAGTCCCGGAGTGTCCGCAGGCGCTCCTTGGGCGTCGCGTCGAAGCGCTCGCCGAAGATGTCGCCCAGACCCGAGCGCATCGCCAGGAGCTGGCGAATCGTGATGCGGTCCGCGGAAGGGATCGGGAGGTCGGGCAGGTGCTTCGCGACCGGATCGTCCAGGGAGAGCTTCCCCTCGCGCTGCAGCCGGGCGATCGCGGACTGGGTGAAGGCTTTCGTGATCGACCCGATGTTGAAGCGCGTCGAGGGCCGGTTGGGCACCGAGAGGCCTCGGTCCGCCATTCCCCAGGCCTTTTCGAAGAAGACCTTTCCCTTGCGCGAGAGCCGCACGACACCGGAGAACTCGTCCTTGGCGGCGAGCTCGGAGATCCAGGCGTCGGCTGCGGTCGCGACCTCGGCGTCCGAGCCCTTCGGCGCATCCGCCGGTTCGTCTCCCTCGGCGTCGCCCGCCTCGACGCGGATCCCCGAGATCTTCGCGCCGCCGCCCGGCTCGAACTCCAGCGTGAGGGTCATCGGCTCGCCGGCTCTGGGGCGCACTCGGGCGCTGGCGCGCTCGCTCGTCGTCGGTGGCGCCGCGACGATCGTCACCGGGGAGAGCTCGCGGGACATCCCGGTGAGACGCTCGACGCGCTCCGCGTCGGCCGTGCGCTGGCGCGCCTGCGCCGAGAAACCCGATTCCACGAACGCCTGGAGCGCCGCGGGCGTGCCGGTGTTCAAGGCGTCGAGAAACGCGAGCATGCGGCGACCTTCGACCGTGGCGCGAAGCGGAGCGGCCGGATCGCCCGGCATCTGCGCGGTCAGCGCGAGAAGAAACGCGAGGGCTCGGAGCATTTGCCTTCCCCTTTGATTTGGAAAACGGAATCCTTCGCCAGAGAGGGACGCCGAGTCTGCCGCAAGGTCACGGGGTCGGAGCCGCGGAAGGGTGTTACCGAAGGTGACGGCAATCGGGTCCGAACGTTGGCGTCGGCATGCTCAAGTACCGTTTTCACAGTGGTTTAGATCGATGGCCCCGCACTTGCCCACAATAGTGATGGCGGTGGAGCCGTGTGGAGCGGTTTCCATGCAGGCTGCCACGGAGGTCTAAGTGCTGGGAGAGGCGATGGTGAAGGCGGTCGTGGTCGTCGCAGTCGATCACGGTTCCCTTTCTTCCGAGGAAGACGCGATGGGGACGCTGTACCGCGTCCGCCTGAGCGGCGAGCTCTCGGACCGCTGGTGCGCCGCGTTTCGGATGGGTCAGCGGGGCGTGGCCGCTCTCTCGCGGTTCCGGCTCGACGAGGCTTCGAGCTCGGTCGGCTTCAACCTGAAGCGCAACCAGGGACCCGCCGACGTGATCGACATGCTCGACCAGCTCGCCGAGTTCGTGGAGAGGGTGAACCGCGAGGCGTCGTAGAGCCCGGCTCTAGCCGCCCGGCTCGCCTTCGGGTTCTTTCTTCGCCTCCTGCTCGGGCGCCGCGATCGCGGGGCTCTTCGCGGGCGTCGCGGTTTTCTTCTCCGCCTTCAGCCCGGGATTGCGCTCGAGGAAGATCCCGACCGCGCCGTCGATGGCGTCCTTGTCGGGCTTCTCCGGCAATCCGAAGCCCGGCGGGTTCCAGCGAGCGCGCAATCCCGAAGCCTGGCTGTAGCTCACGCCCATCGTGAAGGCGGGATAGCTGCCCATCGAGGCGCCGGACTGCGTCGAGAATCCGCGCGGCCCGTAGCAGTTGACCGACGCGCGGCACCCGTAAGTCTGCGCGCGCGCCGCTCCCGCCAGCAGGAGCAGCCCGGCCGCCACGAGCAGACAGCGCAGCGTCTTCACAGAGGTTCCAACAGATTGGGGACGCGGGGTGTTCCGAGCCCCTGGGAATCCTAGCCCTTCGTCCTCTGGAACTCCTTCATGAAGGAGACCAGCGTTTCCACGCCCTTGCGGGGAAAGGCGTTGTAGATCGAGGCCCGCATGCCCCCGACGGAGCGGTGGCCCTTCAGACCGTCCATCCCTTCTTTGGTGGCGGCGGAGACGAACTGCTTCTCGAGATCCTCGGAGGGCAGCCGGAAAGTCACGTTCATTCGCGAACGGCTGTCGGCCGCCGCGTGGCCCTTGTAGAAGCCGCCCGAGCCATCGATCGCGTCGTAGAGCAGCTTCGCCTTCTCCTCGTTGCGCTTCGCCATCGCCGCGAGGCCGCCCTCGGCCAGCAGCCACTTCGCGACCAGGCCGACGAGGTAGATCGCGAAGGAGGGCGGCGTGTTGTAGAGCGAGTTCTCTTTCGCGTGGGTGTTGTAGTTGAGCATCGTCGGCAGCGTCGCGGGGCTGCGTGCGAGCAGGTCGTCGCGCAGGATCACGAGCGTCACGCCGGCCGGGCCGAGGTTCTTTTGCGCGCCGGCGTAGATCAGGCCGTACTTCTTCACGTCGATCGGCCGGCTGAAGATGTCCGAGGACGCGTCGGCGACCAGCGGCACGGACCCGGCGGTCGGCTCGGTGTGCCACTGCGTTCCGAAGATCGTGTTGTTCGTCGTGAAGTGGACGTACGCGGCGGAAGGATCGAGCTTCAGCTCGGCCTGTTTCGGGATGCGCGCGAAGTTCTCGGACTCCGTCGTGCCGGCGATCGAGACGCTGGCGACGCGCTTGGCCTCCTTGACCGCCTTCTGCGACCAGGAGCCGGTGACGATGTAGTCCGCGCTGCCGCCGGCGGGCAGGAGGTTCATCGGCACCATCGAGAACTGCAGCGACGCGCCTCCGCCGACGAACAGGACGTGCCAGCCTTCAGGGATTCCGGCGAGCGAGCGGATGTCCGCGACCGTCTTCGCGAGGATCTCCTCGAAGACCTTCGAGCGGTGCGAGATCTCCAGCACCGACATCCCCACGCCGGGCAGGGCCATCAGGTCGCGCTGGGCCTCGGCCAGAACCGGCTCGGGCATCACGGCGGGACCGGCCGAGAAGTTGTAGATGCGCTGCGTCATGTCGGACCTCGTGAAGGGGGAGGAGTATATCGGCGGGGTGCCCAATAAAGTGGGCACAGCGTCATCTTCGTGGATCGCGTCGCGAGTCGAGGCCCATGATGGTCTCGATGTTCCCAGGGGTTCCGACGACGGCGCGTTTGGCCCGAGAAGTGCAGACGAGGAGCGCCATGAGACGCGTTGCCGCCCCGGTAGCGTTGCTATCCCTGGTGGGCTGTCAGAACAGTTCGGGTCCCACCGCGCCCGACGGCGTCCGGCTGGGCGCACCGTTTCTGCTGCGTGCGGGCGAATCGGCCGAGATCCAGAGCGAGGCCGTTCGAATCTCCTTCGAAATGGTGACCGCCGACAGACGCTGCCCGTCGGACGTGACGTGCGGCTGGGAAGGCGAGGCCCGAACGGCGCTGGTCTTCGACCTGGAGTCGGAGGAGCCGCTCCGCTTCGAGCTCTCCACGCACCAGCCGCGAAACGCGGATCACGCCGGCTATCGAACGACGCTGCGGCGGGTGCTGCCCGAAGCACCCGGCGCCGGGGAGCGAATCCCGCCCTCGGACTACGTCGTCGAGCTGCAGGTGGACAGATGAAAACGCGGAGAGCATGGACAGGACTCGTGCTAGCGGGCGCGTTGCTCTCGACCTCGATCGCGTGCGAGGACAACGGCCCGACCGCTCCCGGCGAACCCCTTCCGTTCTCGAGCTTCTACGAAACGTGGAACTCGGGGATCGTGAGCGCAAGGGCCGAGGTGATCCGCGACGAGCAGCGCTGGGCAGCGGTCTGGTCGGAGATCCAGGGCTCTGATCCGACCCCGGAGCCGCGGCCCACGGTCGATTTCACGCAGGACATGCTCGTGCTCGTCGGAATCGGGGAGAGACCCAGCAGTTGCTGGGGCGTGTCGATCCTTTCGCTGGATTCCTCGGCGGGACGGATCCACGTCCGGTCCGAGGAGCGACGCCCGGGTGCGAACTGCGTCTGCTTTGCGGTCATGACGCGATCCGTCCACGTGGTGCGAGCCGCCCGGACCGACGGAGCGCTCTCGAGCGAGATCGTGTCGCGAAACGTCGGCTGCCCGTAGGCAGCCTGTCAGGTCCCGCGTTTTCTTCGCGTACCGCGAGCGCGTTTGCCCACCCGGCGCTTGCCGCGCTCGAGTTCTTCCACGTCGGCCAGGTCCTTTTTACGGCCAAGCGCTCTCTTGTTGCGAAGGAAGTCCCGGGGCGCCAGCACGCCGACCCGCTGGGATCCGAAGCGAGCATGCTTCCGGCGGGTCCATGCCCTGGAGAACTCCAGCCCAGTCAGGGAGGTCAGGACGTCGATCCGGCTGGGCTCGACGCCGATCTGAAAGACGATCCCTTTCTTTTCGAAGTCCGCCGGCACCAGCCGATCGAGCGGTGCGCCAAACTTGCGGAGGGCCTCGAAGACTCGAGCGGCATTGGGCGGGGTCGGGTCGACCCAGACGTCCAGGTCGCCAGTCGCCCGCGGCCTTCCGTAGAACACCAGGGCATACGCCCCGACGATCAGAAAGCGAACCCTACA
This sequence comes from Thermoanaerobaculia bacterium, assembly GCA_036557025.1. GTDB lineage: Bacteria > Acidobacteriota > Thermoanaerobaculia > UBA5066 > Gp7-AA6 > DATBIJ01. The sequence continues at coordinate 13,211 of DATBIJ010000137.1, forward strand.
GGCGGCGAAGTCGGACAACAGATCTTCGAAGTCGCGGTTCGTCTTCATCGACCATTCCCGCCAGCCGATAAGCCTCGACCGACAGCTGCCAAGTCTTCGCGAACCGTTCCGACGCGCTCATCCGGCGCCAGAAACGCACGTCGGACTCTTCTGCTTCTCTCGATCCCAGGCGGAACAAACGCGCGATCTTGAGTCGAGGCATAAGTTGAATTATATCAATGAGATTGAACGCCAGCTGTGCGCGAGGTAGCGACCTCGACGGACACCGCATTCCTGCTCCGGATCGCTTCGGAAACGTCGCCTTCCGGTAAAGACGCGCGGTCCGTCAGGAGGGCCCTTCGTCGAAGCGCCCCTCAGATCTCGGCTCGCACGTCTCGTAGGCGAGCAGATTCTTCTCGAGCCAGATTTCCAGCTGCTTGCAGACGGCGTCGTAGTCTCCGTCCGGCTCGATGTCGATGGCGAAATAGGTATCCGTTCCGCGCTCGAAAGATGCCTTGTGACGATTCCGCTTGCGCAGAAGCATGAGCCGAGTCTGCTCAGGGACCGTCTTCTCAAAGCGGACTCGTAGTGTCCGGTGCCCACCCGACCGCACGACCCGGCGGACCACAGGCTTGAGGTCGGGCCGTTCGGCCGACGCTTCGACGATGTCTCCCAAGTTCAGGCCATAAGCATGGAAGGGAATGTTTCGAATCTCGTAGGAGCCATCTCCGAGATCGCGGGCCCACAGCCCTTCTCCCGCGGCTGCCCAGTGATTCGGCAGGTCGACGACGATCTTCGCGAGTTTCTCGGGCTCGTCGGCGGTCAAGCTCTCACAGCGCCAGCAGCGCGACCTCCAGGATGTCGTCGGTGCTGGAGCGGATTGCCGCGACGGTCTCGGGCTTCGGCGCCGAGGAGAGATGGATCCTCGCGACGGCGGCCTTGGCCCCGTCGAAGACGACGTTCTCGGTCTCCTGGACGTTGATGCCGGCTTCCTTCAGGCGGTCGAAGACCGCGGCGAGCACGCCCACCCGGTCGTAGTGGCGCACGACGAGCAGGTGCGTCGCCGGAGACTTTTTCGCGATGTTGACGACGTTGGGTGCGCGGCCGGTTTCCTGGAACTCCCGAACGATGCGCACGGTCTCCGCGGCGATCGCCTCCTGGGCCTGATCGGTCGACGCGCCGATGTGATGAGTGCCCACGACGCCCGGCAGGCCGAAGATCGGGGCCGCGACGTCGCCGGTGCCTCCGGTCGGCTCCTCGTGAAAGACGTCGAGTCCGGCCCGGATCTTCTTCTCGCGAATCGCCGTCTCCAGCGCCGCCTGGTCGACGACCTCGGCGCGCGAGGTGTTGATGAAGATCGCGCCGGGCCTCATGGCCGCGAAGAAGGCGGCCCCGCAAAGGCCCTTGGTCTCGGGCTTCAAGGCGACATGCACGCTGACGGCGTCGGAGGCCGCCGCGACCTCGACCGGCGAGCCCTTGCGCTCGATGCCGAGGGTCGCGCATTTTTCCGGCGTCAGGCTGCGGCTCCAGGCCACGACCGGCATGCCGAAGGCCTTCGCACGCGGAACCATTTCACAGCCGATCCCGCCAATCCCGATCAGGCCGAGCGTCTTCCCGAAGAGCCCGCGCGCCTTGCTGTACTCCTTCTTGTTCCAGACGCCCCGCTTCAGATCCTCGGCGTTCTCCGGAATCCGGCGGTCGAGGGCGAGCAGGAGTCCGAAGGCGAGCTCGGCGACCGCGATGGAGTTCTTCCCGGGGCAGTTGGCGACGAAGATGCCGCGCTCGGAGGCGGCCTCGACGTCGATGGTGTTGACGCCGGCGCCGGCGCGCACGATCAGCGAGAGCATTCCGGCCTCGAGCATGGGCCGCGTGACCTTCGTCGAGCGCACGACGAGGACCTCGGCGCCCGACGAGGCGATCGCCTCGCGCAGAACGTCGTCCTTGGCGTCGGGCTGATAGAGGACGTCGCAGCCGGCGGCCTTCAGCCCCTCGATGCCGGATTCCTCGAACTTGTCCGCGACGAGCACCTTCATGACACGCCGCCTCCGATCTCGTGAATCAGCAGCCCGTCCCGGAGCTTCGGCTCGAACCAGGTGGACTTGGGGGGCATGATCTCGCCGGCGTCGGAGATCGCCATGAGCTCTTCGAGCGAGACGGGGTACATCGCGAACGCGACCGCGGCCTTGCCGGAGTCGACGAGCTTTTCGAGCCAGCGCGTTCCGCGGACGCCGCCGACGAAGTCGATCCGCGGATCCGTGCGGACGTCGCCGATTCCGAGCAGCGGCTCGAGCACCTGCCGCTGGAGCCGGTCGGCGTCGAGCGACTGGATGGGGCCCGCGCCGTCGCCCGAGGGGAGCGTCAGGCGGTGCCAGCGACCCGCGAGGTAGACGCCGACCTCGCCCTTGGCCTCGGGCGCCGCGGAGTGGACCTCGCGCAGGGAGAAGCGGCTCGCGAGCTCCGCGAGCAGCGCCTCCGGCGCACGTCCGCCGAGGTCTTTCACGACGCGGTTGTAGGGGAGGATCGCGACCTGCGCCGCGGGAAAGGCGACCGTCAGGAAGAAGTCGGCCGGAGAGCCGGGGGCGCTGCCCGCCTTCCGGAGCTCCTTGCGCGCCCGGGCTGCTGAGGCCGCGCGGTGATGGCCATCGGCGATGTAGAAGAAGGGGACCGCGTCGAACGCGCGCGAGAGCGCCGCGGAGTCTGCCTCCGAGAGCCTCCAGATCGTGTGCGCGACGCCGTCGGGTGCCACGAGGTCGAAGAGCGGCGGCGAGGCCATCGCCCGTGACACCGCGTCGTCGATCTCGCCTCGACCGCGGTAGGTCAGGAACACCGGCCCCGTCTGCGCGCCGAGCGTGAGCATGTGTCGCGTGCGGTCGTCTTCCTTGTCGCGCCGCGTGCGCTCATGTTTCTTGATGACGTCGGCGTCGTACTCGTCGAGCGACGCGATCCCGGCGACGCCGGTCTGGACCCGATCGCCCATGCGGAGGCGGTAGACGTAGAGGGCGGGGTAAGCCTCCGCTTCGAGCGGCGCCCTCTCGCGCAGGGTCGCGAAGGCTTCGGCCGCCTTCGCGTAGACGTTGTCCGCGTGCGGGTCGGTGCCGTCGGGCAGATCGATCTCGGGCCGGGACACGTGAAGAAAGGAATAGGGCCGGCCGGCGGCGAGCTGGCGCGCTTCTTCCGTCGAGACGACGTCGTAGGGAACGGCCGAAACCTCCGGAGCGCGGTCCGGACGCGGGCGCAGGGCGTGGAACGGGCGAAGCGTCGGCATCGTGGCGTCGTCCTCCCGTGAAGGAGGCAGGATTCTATCGGTTGGGAAGGGCCCGGCTCAGAGCGTCGCGAGGAACTGGAAGTAGTCCTCGGGAACGTCGGCCAGGCGCAGGCCGAATCCGCTCGGGACGACGTTGGACAGCGACGCGGGGGCCCGGAAGGACCGGACGACGACGCCGCGGACGTCGACCTTCTTGCCCTCGAGGATGTGGAGCGTGGCGGTCACCGGCGTGCCGGGGTTGGGAATGCGCACGGAACGCACGAAGATGCCGGAGGGCGACACGTCGTAGGTGAATCCCTGGCCGCCGCCGTTCTCCAGGCGGAACTCGACCAGAAACCGCCGCTTCTTGCGCGGAAACCGTCGCTTTTCGGCCGTGCGTCCTCCCAGGGCGGCGCGTATTGGTCGGAGCGGCCTGGAGGGTGCGGCCGGACCCTGGGAGCTCGCCGCCGAGGTTGGGCCGATTGTACTCCCCACGACGTCGTCGTCGATTCGATCGCTCTCGTCGTGTCCCACGCTTCCACCCCTCCACCGTCGGATTCCGGTCGCCCGTCACAAACCGATCAACCGCCTCACGGACTGCACGTACCCCGCCAACAGGAGGCCGACGTTGGCGATCCCGCGAGCGGGCATCTCGATCGTCGTCGCGAGCCTCGCG
>DATBIJ010000138.1:0-1738 GCA_036557025.1 Thermoanaerobaculia bacterium
GCCTCCCAGCCGAAGGAATGGCTGCGCGAGGCGGCGTTGCCGAACTTCTCGGAAAAGTAGGGCAGCATCGTCTCGAGCACACGGGGATCCACCGGGGTCGTCGCGTGGTGGTCCAAATAGACGGGCTTCTTCATCGCAGGCGTGCCCGAACGCGGGGCGCTCTCATGCTATCAACCGGGAAGCGTCGCCTTCGATTTCCCCCGCACCCGCGGCGCGCCGCTGCGCCATAATCGATCGGCAGATGTCCTCGCTCCCCCGTCCCGCCTCGAGCTTCGCGTTCTCCTCCCCCGCTCCGAAGGTGCGGCTCGTGCATGCCTTCGACCGCGCCTTCGAGAACGTCGTGGCGACGGCCCGGACCTGCTACTCGCCGCGCGGCATCGTCACCGAGGACCAGGCCTCCGCCCGACCCGAGCGGCGCGACGCGCTCGCGCGCTCGATCTACGACGCGGGGCACCACACGACGTTCCAGCACGCGCACTTCCAGTTCTCGCTGGAGAACGTGTCGCGGCAGTTCCTCTGGTCGTTCCTGCACTCCCATCCCTTCTACAACTCGGAACAGGTCTCCCAGCGCTACGTCGAGGTGAAGCCCGGCAACTACGCCGTGCCTCCGATGGGGGCGCCGGAGCGGGAGATCTTCGAGAGGACCGCGCGGCGGCAGGAAGAGGCGTATCGGAGGCTGACGGAGCTTCTGACGCCGCTCGCCGGCGAGCGCTACTTCGGGCTCTTCCCGGGGCGGCTGCGGGGTGACGGTCCGCAGCGCTTCGCGCCCGCCGTCCAGAAGCGCGCCCAGGAGATCGCGCGCTACGTCCTGCCGGTCGCGACCTTCGCGTACCTGTACCACACGGTCTCCGGCATCACGCTCTTCCGCTACTGGCGGCTCTGCGAGTCCCAGGACGCACCGGCCGAGCAGCGCGAGATCGTCGGGCGCATGGTCGAGGAGGTGCTTCGGCACGAGCCGCTCTACGCGCGGGTCCTGCAGGATCCCATCCCGCTCGAGGACACGCCCGAGCACGCGGCGTTCACGGCGCTGCGCCCGACGGCGGCTCCCGGCCGCGAGTTCCGCGAGGAGTTCGACCGCGACCTCTCCGGCCGCGTCTCGCGCCTGATCGACTGGAAGGCCAACAACGAAGAGGTCCTCGCGTCGGCGGTCCGCGAAGTGCTGGGAGCCCCGCGCAGCGCGCTGTCCGACTCCGACGCCATCCGTCTCGCGCTCGACCCCGCGAAGAACCGACTGCTCGGCGAGACCTTGACCCTGACGACCCACGGCAAGCTCTCGCGGGCGCTCTTCCATCCCTCCTACACGTTCCGCAAGAAGCTCTCCCACACGGCGGACAGCCAGGACCAGCGCCACCGCATGACGCCGGCGTCGCGGCCCGTTCTCGCGGCGTACCTGACGGAGGAGCCGGACTACATCGTCCCGATGCTCGTCGCCGACGTGCCCGAGGCGGACGCGCTCTACCGCCGGACCATGCAGGAGACCTGGGACGCGATCGGGACGCTACGCGCGCGCGGCGTCGCCGACGAGTACGCGGCGTATCTCCTCCCCAACGCCGTCGCCATCCGATTCACCGAGTCGGCCGACTTGCTCAACCTCCACCACAAGTTCGCCATGCGCCTCTGCTACAACGCCCAGGAGGAGATCTGGAGGGCGTCGCACGAGGAGGCCTTGCAGATTCGCGACGTCAATCCACGGATCGGTCCGTGGCTCCTTCCTCCGTGCACGTTGCGCCATCACGCG
>DATBIJ010000139.1:0-2537 GCA_036557025.1 Thermoanaerobaculia bacterium
CGCCGCGAGCGGCGAGCCGCTGGAAGGCGCCACCGTGCAGGTCGAGAGCGGGACGGAGACGGACGCCTTCGGGATCAAGCGCTCCTCGACCGACTCGCGCGGCTACTACGCCGTCGACGGTCTGGAGTCCGGCAGCTTTCAGGTCTCGGCCCGCAAGGAGGGCTACCAGGCCAAGACGCAGCCGGTCACGATCGGATCGGCCTCTTCGGAACACAACGTCGCGCTCTCGCGCGGCGCGGGCCTCGCGATCCACGCCGTCGACGGACAGACCGGGCTGCCGATGCGCATGGTGTCGCTGCTGATCTTCGCGGCCAACGGCAGCGTCGCCCACCAGGGCTTCGTCTCGCTCGACAACGAGGGCAAAGGCGAGCTCGCGGCGCTCTCACCCGGGCGCTACACGGTCTACGCGTTCGCCGAGGGGTACGCGCCCCGCAACATCCCGTCGATCACGGTGCCTTCGGGGACGCTGTCCCTCGCCTTCACGCCCGGGGGCGCGGTCGAGATCCGCAGCGCGTCCGGAGGAAGCGCCCGCATCCTGGACGCGGCCGGGGCGCTCTACATGGCGCGCTGGGGGCGTCTGGACGGCCAGATCGCGCTCTCGCCGCCGGTGACCCGGATCGACCATCTCGCGCCGGGGAGCTACCGGCTGGTGACGGGGGAGGGCTCGGAGAGCTTCACGGTCGTGGAGGGGCGGACGACGACGGTCGAGGCGCGCTAGTCGAGGAGAGGGCGAGCCAGCCCTTGGGGTCGTCCATCAGGAGGTTGTTCTCCTGAAATGCGGCCCACTCCGAGGTGAGCGCCCAGCCGTGCAGGGCCAGGGCGATCAGCGCCGCGGTCAGGTGAACCGCGGGTGGCAGGAAGCGCGTGTGGACCGCCCCGCCCAGCACGAACACCGCGATCGCGGCGAGGATCGAGAAGAACGCCGGGGGAGAGGTCCGGGACTTGAACGCCCGCAGGGCGGCGCCGATCCGCTGGCGGTCGGCCTCCGGATAGCAGGCCACCTGCTCCTTGACGAGTTTTCCGGTGCCGATGAAAAAGAAGATCACCATCGATTGCGAGAACAGCGACAGCAGCAGCGTGGAGAGCCCCAGCACGACGTGACGCGTCACGACGGCCTTCGCGACCGCGGGGCCCGCGGCGAGGCCCGCGGCCACCGCGAAGCCCTGGACCGACGTCGCGAGCAGGCCGCCGATGGCCAGAACGGTCATCAGCAGCAGAGCGAGGGCCACGGCGCGGCAGGATAGCGCAGGCGGGCAGGAAGGCTGCCGTCGCCGTGTTTCCTTGATTCCGGCAGCCTCCGGAAAGAGAATCGCTCCGTCATCGAGGAGGTCTCATGCCCGAGGTGCGGACGCTCTGCGACATCTTCACCAACGCGGCGGCCTCGGGGAAGCCGGACCTGCTCCTTTCCAAGGTCGCCGGGGAATGGCGGCCCATTTCGGCCGCGGACTTCGGGTTCACGGTTCGGGCCTTCTCGCTCGGGTTGAACTCGCTGGGCATCCAGCCGGGCGACCGTGTCGCGATCCTCTCGGAGAACCGCCCGGAATGGTGCATGGCGGATTACGCGATCCTCTGTGCGGGAGCCGCGAGCGTGCCGATCTATCCGACGCTCCCCGCCAACCAGGTCGCGCCGCTGCTGAAGGACTCCGGCGCCAAGGCCGTCGTCGTCTCGACCCTCGAGCAGCTCGGCAAGATCCTGACGGTCCGCTCCCAGTGCCCGGCGCTCGACCACGTCATCCTGGTCGAGGGCAATCCGCCGCAGGAGCCCGGCTACACGACCTTCCACGCGGTCGTCGAGAAGGGCCGCGGCACGCTCGAGATGTCCCCGAACCTCTTCGAGCAGCGCGCCGCGCGCGTCCAGCCCTCCGATCTCGCGACGCTGATCTACACCTCCGGCACGACGGGAGAGCCCAAGGGGGCGATGCTCACCCACTCGAACTTCGTCTCGAACGTGCTGATGGGAATCGAGGTGATTCCGCTGCGCGGTGAGGGCATCGCGCTCTCCTTCCTGCCGCTGTCCCACGTCTTCGAGCGAATGCTCGACTACTGCTACATGCACACGAAGTGCTCGATCGCGTATGCGGAGTCGATCGACAAGCTCGCCGCGAACTTCCTGGAGGTCAACCCGCACTGCTTCGGCGCCGTGCCGCGCGTCTACGAAAAGGTGCACGCCCGGATCATGGGCCGCGTCGAGGCGGGGAGCGGGCTGAAGAAAAAGCTCTTCTTCTGGGCCGTGGGCGTCGGCAAGCAGCGCGTTCCTTACGTCGAAACGGGCCGACCGCTGCCTTCCGGCCTCGCCCGCAAGGCCAGGATCGCCGACAAGCTCGTGTTCGGGAAGATCCGCGCGGCGCTGGGCAAGGGCTTCGCCTTCGCGGTGTCCGGCGGCGCCCCGCTCTCCAAGGAGTTGGCGGAGTTCTTCGTCGGCGCGGGCGTGCACATCTACGAGGGCTACGGATTGACCGAGACCTCTCCGGTCATCGCGGTCAACGGGCCGGGACGCTGGCGGCTCGGGACCGTCGGCAAGCCGATCCGGGGGGTAG
>DATBIJ010000140.1:0-7693 GCA_036557025.1 Thermoanaerobaculia bacterium
GTCGCCGGCCGCGATCTCCTTGGAGCGCTTCAAAGTCTCCTCGATGCGCTCGCGCTCGTCGGGGGCCAGCGCGTCGCCGAACTCCGCCAGCACGCGCTCGTTGGAGTTGAGCATGCCCTGGAGTCGGTTCTTGATCTGCGAGATCTCGCGGCGGGCGTGATCCTGCTCCGCGAAGGAGGAGGCCTCCCGGATGATCCGGTCGACCTCCGCTTGCGAGAGCCCGCCCGCCGGATTGATCTGGATGCCGTGGGCCTTTCCGGTCGCGAGGTCTTTGGCCGACACGTTGACGATGCCGTTGGAGTCGATGCCGAAGGTCACCTCGATCTGGGGAATGCCGCGCGGCGCCGCCGGGATGCCGACCAGCTCGAAGCGGCCCAGCGATTTGTTCTCGCGCGCGACCTCACGCTCCCCCTGCAAGACGTGGATCTCGACCACCTGCTGGTTGTCGGCGACGGTCGTGAAGACCTTCGTGTTCTTGGTCGGGATCGTGGAGTTGCGCTCGATCAGGATCTCGAACATCCCGCCGTGCGTCTCGATGCCGAGCGAGAGCGGCGTGACGTCGAGCAGGACGACGTCCTTGATCTCTCCCCGCAGGATGCCGCCCTGGATCGAGGCGCCGATCGCGACGACCTCGTCGGGGTTGATGTCGCGGTTGGGCTCGCGGCCGAAGAGCTCCGAGACCATCCGCTGGACCTTGGGCGTGCGCGTCTGGCCGCCGACCAGGATGACCTGGTCGACATCCGAGGGCTTCAGTCCCGCGGACTGCAGGGCGTCGAGACATGGCGCCGCCGTGCGATCGATCAGGTCCGCGACGAGCGTCTCGAGTCGCTCCCGCGTCAGCGTTCGGTTGATGTGCTTCGGGCCCGAGGCGTCGGCGGAGATGAACGGAAGCGTGATCGTGGTCTCGGTGGCCGTGGAGAGCTCGCACTTCGCCTTCTCGGCGGCTTCCTTGAGGCGCTGGAGCGCCATGCGGTCCTGCCGCAGGTCGATCCCCGTCGCCTTCTTGAAGTCGTCCAGGAGCCAGTCCATGATCTTCTTGTCGAAGTCCTCGCCGCCCAGGTAGGTGTCGCCGGCGGTCGCCTTGACCTCGTAGATCCCGTCGCCGAGCTCGAGGATCGAGATATCGAACGTTCCCCCGCCGAGGTCGTAGACCGCGACGATTTCGCTGCCCTTGCGGTCCAGGCCGTAGGCGAGCGCCGCCGCCGTGGGCTCGTTGATGATCCGCAGCACGTCCAGCCCCGCGATGCGGCCGGCGTCGCGCGTCGCCTGGCGCTGGGCGTCGTCGAAGTACGCGGGGACCGTGATGATCGCCTCGGCGATCTCCTCCCCGAGTGCCTCCTCGGAGAACTCCCGGATCTCTTTCAGAATGAACGCGGAGATCTCCTCGGGGCTGTACTCGCGCCCGCGGGCGCGAATCTTCACGTCGCCGTTGACCGCGCGCACGATCTCGTAGGGCAGGACCTCCCGGGCGTGCTGCGTCTCCTCCGCGTCGAACTTCCGGCCGACGAGGCGCTTGACCGCGAAGACCGTGTTCATCGGGTTGGTGATCGCCTGCCGCTTCGCGATCTGCCCGACCAGCCGCTCGCCATCCTCCGTGAAGCCGACGATCGACGCCGTCGTTCGGCTGCCCTCCCGGTTCGAGAGGACTTGCGGCGTGGTGCCTTCCACGACCGCCGCGCAGCAGTTGGTCGTGCCGAGGTCGATGCCCAGGATCTTTCCCAAGAGCGCCTCCCCGGCCTCAGCCGGCGTTCTCCGACGACTCGCCGCCCGGACGCACGGAGACCTTCACGAGGGCCGGGCGCACGAGCCGGTCCCCGATTCGGTAGCCCCGCTGCAGGACCTCGAGGATGGTGTGGTGCGGGAGATCCGGATTCTCTTCCTTCGCGACGGCCTCGTGGACGTTGGGATCGAACGGCGTTCGCGTGTCGACCTCTTCGACCCCGAGCTTCTTCCAGACGTCGACGAACTGCCGGCGGATCATGCCGATGCCCTGTCCGAACTCTCCCTGGCGCTCCTGCGCCGTGGCGTGCTGCATCGCCCGCTCGATGTTGTCCAGCACCGGCAGGAACTCCCGCGCCATCTCGGCGAGGGCATTGCGATGGTTCTCGGCGCGCTCGCGCTCGTTGCGCTTGCGGAGGTTCTCGAACTCGGCGAGCTTGCGCAGGTGCCGGTCGCGCAGCTCCGAGATGTCGCGCTGCGCCGACTGGAGCTTTTCCTCGAGCGCCGCCGCGGAGGTCCGCTCCTCCTCCTCGAGCGCGCTCTCCAGCGTCGCGCCGGAGTCCTCGATCTCCAGCGCCTCGTCCTGTGGCTCCCCGGGAAACTTGCCGCTCATTCTGTTTCGTCTTCCTCCGCGCGGCTGTCCTTGGCTTCCAGCCGCCCCGACAACGCCCGTCCCAGCAGCTCGACCACGGGGATGACCCGCGGGTATTCGCGCCGGGCGGGCCCGATGACTCCGAGCGTTCCGGTCAGTGTCTCTCCCGAGCCGTAGGACGTCAAGACGGCCGACAACCGCGGGTCCATGTCGCCCTCGCTCTCGGACCCCAGGACCACGCAGGTGCCCTTCTCGAGATACCGGGTGACCAGGTCGAAGAGCCGTGCCCGCTCGTCGAAGGAGCGAAAGACACGCTTGAGCGACGTCACGTCGGCGAACTCCGGTTTGTCCAACAGCCGTGAGGTCCCGTCGACGTACACCCGGTCCTCCCCCTCGCGGTCCAGCGCTCTGCGGGCCAGCTCCAGAGCGCGCGCGAGCGCCTGGGCGCCGGCGGCCCGCTCGCGCGCGAGCTCCTCCATCAGCGCCTGCCGGATTTCCTGGAGCGTGCGTCCCGCGAACTCGCGCGTCAGCCGCTCGGAGAGCGCCTCGAGCTCCCGCGGGTTGAATGCCCCGTCGGTCTCCAGAACCTGCGACACCACCACGTCGGGGTCGTGAACCTGGACGACGAGCACCTTGCCCGGAGCCACGGCGAGAAACCGCAGGCTGCGGACGCGCGTGTGCACGGCGTCCGGAGCCACGACGAAGCCCACCTCCCCGGAGAGCCGGGAAAGAAGGCGCGAGGACGCCTGGAACAGCCGGGTCATGTCGGCGCCCGCCGAGGCGAGGTCGGAATCCACTTGCTCGCGCACGTCGTCGGCCACCTTGCGATGGCGCATGAGCTCGTCGATGTAGAGCCGGTAGGCGCGGTCCGTCGGCACGCGCCCTGCGGAGGTGTGGGGCTGGGCCAGGAATCCGCCGTCGGTCAGATCCGCCATGATGTTGCGAATCGAGGCGGGCGAGAGGCCGTTGCGGATCGACTTGGAGAGCGCGCGGGAGGAAACGGGGCGTCCCGTGTCCACGTGCAGCCGAATGATCTCCTTCAGGATCCCGCGCGCACGCGGGTCGAGCATGAACATGCCTCTGGCCTCGCCATTAGCACTCTCACCCCGAGAGTGCCAGGTCAGAGTAGCCGTTCGGCAAGAAGCCGTCAAATCGCCGAGCGCTGCTTCCGCTCGAAGTGACTCGCCTCCAACGGCTTGGAGTGCTAGCGTCGATCCGTGAGCCAGGAGCAGCCCCTTCCCGCCCTGACCCTGGTGGGGCCGGGACGCGCCGGGACGACGCTGGCCCGTTGCTGGAAGAGCGCCGGCGGAAGAATCGAGGCGATCCTCGCACGCCGCGGGGAAGCCGCGCAGACGCTCGCGAGCGAGGTCGGTGCGCGCGCGGGAAGCCTCGAAGACCCCGGGCTCGATCCGGCGGATCTGCTGGTCCTCGCGGTGCCCGACGATGCCATCGCCGACGTCGCCGCGCGGCTCGCCCCGCGCCTGCCGGCACGCACGGTCTTTCATCTGTCCGGGGCACGCCCCGCGGAGGATCTGGCGCCGTTCGCACGCCGGGGAGCCCGCATCGCCTCGGTCCATCCCCTCCTGCCCTTCACCGGCACCCCCGGCGAGACCTGGAACGGCGCGGTGGTGGCGGTCGAGGGCGACGAGGAGGGCCTTCGGCAGGGCGAGGCCGCCGCCCGAGGTCTCGGCGCGCGGCCGCACCGGCTCCCGGCGCATGCCAAGGCGCTCTACCACCTCGGTGCGACGCTGGCCGCGGGGGGCTCGATGGCCCTGCTCTCGATGGCCACCTCGCTCTGGGAAGAGGCGGGAATCGCGGGCCGGGAGGCGAGGCCGGCGCTGGCGGGGCTCGCGGAGCACGCCGCGAGGGCCTACGGGACGGCCCGCGACGCCGCCGCGGCCTTCACGGGACCGCTCGCGCGGCGGGACCTGGAGACCATCCGCGCGCACTGGCGGGCGCTCTCGCGACATCCCGAGCTGGCCGCCGTCTATGCGGCACTCGCGCGCGAGACCCTGCGCAAGACGCCCGGGCTCGGTCTCGAGACCGAGATCCTCCGGATGCTGGAGGCCTCGCCTGAGCGCTGAGACTCCGCGGCGCGGAAGTGCTCGAGCGCAGCCCCGGCCGGGTTTCCGCAAGCGGTCCAAGGGACTACAATGGCGAGGTTTCGCCCTCTCCCGGGCGTTACGTTCGAGACATGGTTTTCTTTAACTACGCCACGATGCAGATGGCGGCCAAGATCGTGTACTACGGTCCTGGCCTTTGCGGCAAGACGACCAATCTGCATCACATCTACGCAAGGACCGCCCCGGGCTCCCGGGGTGAGATGGTCTCTCTGGAGACCGAGACCGACCGCACCCTGTTCTTCGACCTTCTGCCGCTGGACGTCGGAGTCATCGGCGGCTTCAAGACCCGGGTTCAGCTCTACACGGTGCCCGGGCAGGTCTTCTACAACACGACGCGCAAGCTCGTGCTCAAGGGCGTCGACGGCGTCGTGTTCGTCGCCGACTCTCAGCGCGCGATGAAGGACGCGAACGTCGAAAGCTTCCAGAACCTGAAGACCAACCTCGCGGAGATCGGCCTGGAGATCGGGGACCTCCCGCTGGCGCTCCAGTTCAACAAGCGGGACCTGGGAAATATCCTCTCCGTCGAGGAGCTCAACCGCACGCTCAATGCCGAGGGGAAATTCGAGACCTACGAGGCCGTCGCCGTCATGGGGACCGGCGTCTTCGAGACGCTCAAGGCGATCTCGCGCCTGACCCTTCGCAGCCTCAAGAAGCGGATGCTCGGCGAGGAGCGCCCGGTCCGGCCCATGGCGGTGGTCGCGCCCGCTTCCAGGCCCGAGCCGACCCGACCCTCGCAGCCGCCCCCGGCAGCGCCGTCCCCCGCGGTCGCGATGGAAATGGAGGCGGAGGTCGAGGACCTCACCACACCGATCGACGTCCCGCCCGCGCCGCCGCAGGAGCCCGAGCTGCCGGCCGTCGTGGAGTACGAGCCGGAACCGGCACCGGCTCTGCCGAAGGCGGCGGCTCCCGCCAAGCCGGCGGGCAAGCCGACGGCCGCGCGCCCCGCTTCCCCGACACGCCCGAGACTCGACGACTTCGACGCCTCCGACGTCGAGACCGTGCAGGAGTTCGAGCAGGCGTTGAATTCGCTGGACTCTCCCCTGCCCGACGCGGGCGAGGCCCTCGCTTCGGCGGAAGGCGAGGAGCTCGCGGACGTCGATTTCGCGGAGGCGAAGGAGCCGGCGAAGGTCGATCCGGAAGAGGTCAAGCACGTTCGCGTGCGCTCCAACGTCGACATCCTCTCGGAGCTCGAGAAGCTGAGACGCAACGCCACCGCGGCGCCCGTGCCCGGCCGTCCCACCCGGAAGACCGCGTCCGGCACCGGCATCTCGATCGACGATCTGCTGGCGAGCAGCTTGAACCATCGCAAAGAGGTCAACCGGATCTTCGAGGTGAGGGTGCCGCAACGGGAGCTCTCGCGCGGCCACGTCGTCAACGTGGCCCTGCGACTCGAGGACCGACAGAACCGACCCGTCGGCGAGGAGAAGACCTTCTCGATCGAGCTGAACACCAAGCCGGACATCGAAAAGCTCCTGCTCTCGCTGAAGTTCCACATTTTCGGCAAATAGCTCGGGCGTCCTCGGATTCGGACGCTTCCCCGGCCATTTTTCCCCTTCCCGCGGCCGCCATGGCCGTTTACCCTTTGCCCATGGCGGTCAGGTCCCACGGACTCGGGAGGAGGCTTTTCGCCCTCCTCGTCACGGGGTTGTGCGGCGCCTGCGCATCCGCGCCCCGCGCGGCGGCCCCCGCCGCCGCCCCGCCGGAGCCGGCCGAGTGGAAGGCCATGCGGGCAGCCTCCGCGGAGTTCGAGATCGGCCGCGTCGCCGCGCTGTCGGGCGATTTCCCGTGCGCCTCGCTGCACTTCTCCCGCGCGCTCGACGCCGTCGCGCCGCGCGGCCACCAGCCGTTCGCCGACGCGTACACCAAGGACTACTCGCGGCAGCTCTGGGATTCGATGCTGCGCTACGAGGCCCTCGCGGGTCCCGCGGAGGACGCCGGCAACGCCGACGGCCAGCTCTCCCCGGAGGTCGAAGCCGCCATCGAAACGGCGCATCCCTCCGAGGAGACCCTCGAGCGGGCGCGCACCGCGATCGTCACCGACGCCGGCGGCGCCGTCAACGACGTCCCGATGGTCCTCAACGACTCGGTGCTGCGGGTGCTCTCCGTTTTCCAGACCGACGTGAAGGGCGTGATCGAGAGGGGTCTCTCGCGCTCGGGTCGCTACCTCCCGATGATTCAGCGCGTCTTTGCGGAGGAAGGCCTGCCCGCGGACCTCGCCTACCTCCCGATCATCGAGTCCTCGTTTCTGCCGCACGCGAACTCCTACGCCTCCGCGCGAGGGATCTGGCAGTTCATGCCGCGGACGGGCCGCCACTACGGCCTCTCTTCCAACGCCGTCGTCGACGAGCGGGCCGACCCCGAGAAGGCGACGCGTGCCGCGGCGCGATACCTCTCCTACCTGCACGATCTCTTCGGAGACTGGTACCTCGCGCTGGCGGCGTACAACGCGGGGGAAGGCAAGATCCTGCGGGCGATGCAGCGGACCGGCGCCCGGGACTTCTGGGAGCTCGCGCGGACCTCCACCATTCGCGCGCAGACCAAGAACTACGTCCCGGCCTATCTCGCCGCGACGCTGATCGCGAAGAACCCCCTGCACTACGGCTTCGAGGTCGAGTACGAGGCGCCTCTCGTCTATGAGACCGTGCTCCTGGACCGGCCCGTCCGGATCACGGACCTCGCCGCGGGGGACTCCGTCGACATCGACGAGCTGATCAAGCTGAATCCGGAGCTGCGCACGGCGGTCACGCCGCGCCAGCCCGAGGGCTACTCGCTGAAGGTCCCCCCCGGCCAGCGAACCGCCGTCCTGCTCGCTTACGCCGCGGCGCCGACGGCGAAGCTGCCCACCTACAAGCGCCACACCGTGAAGAAGGGCCAGACGATGAGCTCGATCGCGCGCCGCTACGGCGTGTCGACGACGAGCCTCGCCGCGGCCAACGGGCTCTCGACGCGAGCACGTCTCCAGCGCGGCCGCGTCCTGCTGGTTCCCGAGCGCGACCGGGTGGCGTCCGCGTCGAAGAAGAAGGGCGCCGCCAAGCCGACGAAGTCCGGCGCCCGCGCCTCCACCCCCCAAACCGCCCGCGCCGCTTCCCCGACCCGCTACAAGGTTCGCGGCGGGGACACGCTCTACGACATCGCGCGCCGGCACGGAACGACCGTCGAGCGGATCCAGAACGCCAACGGCCTGGAGACGACTGACATCCGCGCGGGACAGCGGCTGACGATTCCGGTGGTGAGTCGGTAATTCCGGGGTCGTCGATCG